>CAJBVU010000159.1 GCA_903959115.1 uncultured Bacteroidota bacterium | reverse complement strand
TCGGTTCCGTTTTGATGTTGATTTTCAACTTGCTTTTATTAATCAAACATGATTGGTTTGGATTGCCTTCACCAAAAACAAGCCCGCTGCCCTTTCAAGTGGGTTTCGCCACAGTTGGAATTTGGTGGTTGGGGAGGTCGTTCTGGCCCCTAGTAAAACTCCCTGGTAAACTAGAAGCCAAAGCAAAAGTGAGCATTTGGAACGGCTACCGTGAAATTCGCAACGTATTTCAAGAAGTCAAAAAGATGAAAGCCGTAAAAATATTCTTGGGCTCCTTCTTTGTCTATACGATGGGCGTACAAACCGTAATTTACGTCGCCGCACTTTTTGGAAAAAACGAACTCAAATTGGAATCCGAAGACATGCTTAAAACGATCCTTTTGATTCAACTTATTGGAATCGCTGGCGCTTTCTTCTTTGCCTGGGCCGCCAAAAAACTTGGAAATAAACCCGCTTTGTTTATCAGCTTAAGCATTTGGACGCTGAGTTGCATTTTAGCATACCAATTAGAACCCCAGAAACCCAATCAATTCTTTGCCTTAGCCTGTCTAATCGGCACAGTAATGGGTGGTATTCAGAGTTTATCTAGAGCCACGTACGCAAAGCTCATCCCCGGAGACCATGACAACACCTCCTATTTTAGCTTCTTCGAAGTCACTGAAAAACTCGCTATCGTTTTGGGCACATTTGCATGGGCCATGATTGATAACGTAACAGGAAACATGAGGAATAGCATTTTACTGCTCATGGTATTTTTTATCATTGGTATCTGTATTCTCTACTTCCTACCAACAGACAAAATCAAATCAGAAAAATTATCTAAGCAGGGAAATTGATCCGCTATACTCATACATCTTCTCATCGAGGCTGTAGAGTTTAAGCGTATACATATAAACCCCATCTTGACATTCTGCACCATTGGCACGTCCATCCCAACCTTTTAACAAGTCGTTGGTTTCATACAATTTCTCACCCCAACGATTGAATATCATCATGGTTGCATTTCTATAATTCATTGCAACTGGAGCAAAAGTGTTGTTTTTATTTGGACCCGCATTGTCAGGTGTGAAAGCATCAGGAATAAACACAATAATGTCCGGACCGATATAAACCAATTTTGTAGACGTATCCGCACAACCCTTATCTGATTTCACAATCAACGTAATGGTATAAGTTGCCGTATCCTTTCCGTAAGAGTAGAATGCATTTTTCAAAGTAGACGTATCATCCATCTTCGTTGGATCGCCAAAATCCCAAGCATAGTTCAAATTGGCACCAAAAATACTAGAATTGATACTACTACTGTTCAACATTCTAAACTTAGGCAATGCAACTGTTGTCTTGGTTGGATCCGTATTGAACGATGCCACCGGAATTGGATAAGCCTCTACGTTGGCGGCACTCGTATCTTTACAATTACCCGAAGTATTCGTAGTGATCACGCGGACATTATACTTTCCTTGCACTGGATATTTCACATCTGCAGGATTTTGTAGAATTGACGTATCTCCATTGCCGAAATCCCAACGATAAGCCATTTGATTGGCTGGAATTCCTCTGTTGTCAGAAACAGTCCACGTGGTATTCAATGGAATACAACCCGATTGATTAGTAATTACTGACAAGTCAGGATATTGATGCAGAATAATTTCGATACTATCAGAAGCCGGTGGACAAACATCACCCGCAATTGGAGTGGTAGTCACTTTTAAGAAAGCACCTTTTTGAATCTTATCAATGGAGCCGTGGACATAAAGTACATTCTCCGATGTACTGCCGGTGCTGAAAGTACCATCACTCAAAGAACCGTCTATATGTTTTTGCATTGTCCAAGACACTTTTGTATCGCAATACTTGGAGCTACTTTGAAGCGCAAACGGACTGCCTTCACAAGCACTTGCGGGTTTGCTCGTGGTAATGCCAATCGTTGGCTGATTTCGAACAAATACCTGATACACTTCTGTATCAGAACATCCATTATTATCTGTGTAGGTAAATCTAAAGGAATGTGGACCTTCAATATTATTAGCCGTTCCAGTAGAGAATGGTTTAAATGTAGAAGTACCAGTTACTGAAACACCAACACTAGTACCTGTCCAAATACCGGTAGCGCTCGCGGGCTTGGTCTGTGCTGCATTGATTCGTGTATTCAAATCCAATGGTGTTCCACTTGCGCAAATGGTCGTAGGGGCCAATAAAACTGCATTTGGCGTATCATTCACATAAATATAAAAGCTATCCTCCTTCAAACATCCCGTTGCAGCATTGCCATATTTAATCAACCAAGTACCTGTTCCAAATGAAGGTAAAAACTTATGTCCTTTAATCAGCGTTGTACTTGTTACTTTAGGATCTGCACGGTTATAGTTGTATTCAAGGATTTGATACTTTGAACCATCGTTATCACGCGCTTGTGTTCCATTTACTTTAATAAAATCATACAACTCCATGGTATCCCAATTCACACACACAGGATTCGGCGAAATCACCTTTACTGTTGGCTCTGCAATGATTTTAATATCCACGGAATCACATGTCAAACAACCGGTCAACTGATCTTCAACACACAACTGGAATTTATAATCCCCTTGATAAAAATCTTCGGTAGGATCACCGAATCTAAAGACCCAATCGGGTGTACCAAAGGGATTGTCATTCGAGACAATCTTAGAAGGATCAACTCCACCTGGTGTACCGTTTTTCATAACAGTCCAATCCAACTTGATTCCAATTTTCACTTTGGGCCTAAGCGTGATTTGATCCATTTTGATTGATCCCAAATCTTGACAGAAAATACTATCTCTAATATCAACCATCGGGTTACCATTGATTCTTTGAATTACGCTATCAATATTCACACAACCATTGGTATCGGTATACGCCGCAAAAATTTTAGCCTGGAAACTATTCCCATTCTGGAGTTGTGTATTATTTAAAAACGTAGTTCTAAACAAATGACGTCCGGTTGTAAGTGAATCAACATAGTTCCTAGCAAAACCTGCACCTGGAGTAGTAGAAGTAGTTGGTTTCGTATTAACGTTGTTTGGCGTTTTATTTTCAAAAGCCCAAATTCGAGTTTTAACTTCTTTTCCTTTGCTAAAGAAAGGGTTCACTTCGATATCACCGTAGACAAAACACTGAGCTTTCAAAGGTTTTGGATCCCATTTCACTGCGGGTAATGTATTTACTTTTACTCTGATTGTATCAATGTGCTGACATTCCTTACCACTTTGCTTCACCTTGGTCATCAACGAATAATAAAAATACTGAGCAAATCCGCTTGGAGCATTAGTATTTTTTGGTGTAACTAAATATTTGACATTATTCCCTAGCGTCTTGGCGCCGGTAATGTCGACCCAAGAATAATCTCCCGTCAGAGCAGCAGGTTTATGAGATGCCGTTAATTCGATTGACTTTTGATGACAGATCACAGTATCATTACCAGCCCTACTCTTTACAGTATCATTCACAAACAATTCCACAGTATCGGTCATGATACACTTCCACTTTTCCTCCATCACACGCACGATGTACTTCCCTTTCACATTCTTGGTAACGAAACGCGTAGTATCACCAGAATTCCATAGATATTTCACAGAATCCGCATTCTGACCATCAAATGTGAC
>CAJBVU010000158.1 GCA_903959115.1 uncultured Bacteroidota bacterium | reverse complement strand
TTGCGTATCTCAGACTCAAAACAGTTTCACCGACAAATCTATGATTGGCTGGCTATCCAAAACACAAACGTATGGGTTATCCTAACTTTAATGGCATTGGTAGCACTTATTGCCATGTCGACCATTTTGTTAATCCTAATGGTAGAAAAAACATCGTTCATTGGCATCGCTCAAGCCATGGGAAGTAGCATTGGTAGCTTACAGCGCATATTCCTTTGGCAAAGTGCTTACATCGTTGGATTGGGTTTGCTCATTGGTGATGTCTTGGCTGTACTGCTTTGTGTGATACAGCAGCAAACCCACTTTTTGACGTTGAACCAAGACGTGTACTTTGTGCAATACGTAATGGTTGACCTCAATCCTTGGGCTATTGTGATTGTTAACTTAGGCGTACTTCTGGCAAGCGTGATGGCAGCTCTGATTCCAGTGCAGTGGATAAAAAGAATGACCCCTTCCAGGGCCATTCGATTTCAATAATTCATAAAGTATTTTATGGGAGAAAATTCCCCATTCCTTATACGTCGATCTTGGCGTATTTCGCGTTTGCTTCGATAAACTCTCTGCGCGGCGGAACATCATCACCCATCAACATACTGAAGATTCTATCCGCTTCAGCTGCGCTATCCAATGCCACACGCTTCAAAGTTCTTCTAGCTGGATCCATTGTAGTTTCCCACAACTGTTCGGCATTCATCTCACCCAAACCCTTGTATCGTTGAACACCAACACTGTCTTCATTGCCGCCTTTTGCCAACTCTTTAATAGCGATATCACGCCCGTTGTCGTCCCAGCAATATCTACTTTCTTTGCCTTTTTTAACCAAATACAAAGGAGGTGTAGCGATATACAAGTGACCGTTTTCAATCAGTTTTTTCATGTGGCGGAAGAACAAAGTAAGGATCAAGGTTCTGATGTGAGAACCATCCACGTCAGCATCCGTCATAATAACAATCTTATGATATCTTAAATTGGAAAGGTTTAGTTCCTTTTCACCTTCTTCGTTGGTCCCAATGTGAACCCCCATGGCCGTGAACATATTTCTTACCTCTTCATTGTCGTATATCTTGTGCTCCAAAGCTTTTTCAACGTTCAAAATCTTACCTCTCAAAGGAAGGATCGCTTGGAATTCTCGGTCACGTCCTTGCTTGGCAGTTCCACCCGCTGAATCTCCCTCTACCAAGAATATTTCACAAGCAGCTGGATCGGTCTTGGAGCAATCGCTCAACTTACCTGGCAATCCCATTCCGCTCATTGCGCCTTTACGCTGAACCATTTCGCGCGCTTTTCTAGCTGCGGCACGTGCTTGGGCGGCGATAATTACTTTGTCGACAATAATTCTAGCTTCTTTGGGGTTTTCCTCCAAATAGTTATCGAGCATTTCACCCACAGTCATATCAACGGCACCCATTACCTCGTTGTTACCCAACTTGGTTTTGGTCTGGCCTTCGAATTGTGGTTCTTGTACTTTCACAGAAATTACACCCGTCAATCCTTCGCGGAAGTCATCACCCGAAATTTCAATTTTTACTTTTTCCAGCAACTTCATCCGTTCAGCATAGGATTTCAAAGTACGCGTTAAGGCCCTTCTAAAGCCCGCTACGTGCGTTCCACCTTCAATGGTATTGATGTTATTGACATACGAGTGTAAGTTCTCTGCATAACCCGTATTGTACTGGAAAGCAATCTCAACAGGAATACCATGCTTATCACTTTCAGCATACACAGGGAAGGGGATCAATTTCTCACGTGTACCATCGATAACGGTTACGAATTCTTTCAAACCACCTTCGCTGTAATACTCAACGCTACGGAATGAACCGTCTTCTTCGGCTTCGCGCTCATCGCACAATGACAAACGGATTCCTTTGTTCAAGTATGATAATTCACGCAATCTATTTTGAAGCGTATCGAAATTGTATTCAGTGACTTGGAAAATTGTGTTGTCTGGCGTGAATTCAACCACTGTACCACGGCGATCAGAAACACCAATTTCCTTTACAGGATATTGAGGTTTTCCGATTTTATATTCTTGTTGGAAGATTTTTCCTTCGCGGTAAACTGTAACTTTTAAGTCGGTTGAAAGTGCATTCACACAACTCACACCCACACCGTGCAAACCGCCCGATACTTTATATGTATCCTTGTCGAATTTACCTCCTGCATGCAACACCGTCATTACCACTTCCAACGCGCTGCGATTTTCCTTGGTATGCAATCCAGTAGGGATTCCACGACCGTCGTCTTCAACGCGAATTGCATTGTTTGGCAAAATGAAAACTTTGCTGTTTTTACAGTGACCCGCTAACGCTTCGTCGATACTGTTATCAACTACCTCGTAAACCAAGTGATGCAGGCCTTTTGCGCCAATATCTCCGATGTACATGGCAGGTCTTTTTCTAACCGCTTCTAACCCTTCTAATACCTGAATATTGTCCGCGTCATAATTCGCTCTACTTAAATCTTCCGTCATCTGACTTTGTTGTTATTAATTGATTCGTAAAAATACCTTAAAACCCCGCGATTACAGCGGAAATGGGGTAGGTATTATCCACAAATTAACAACGAATTATGGGAGCACTTAGCGCATCCTCAACCAACCCAAATAATACAAATAATTGATTCCAGATTCTTGTCGTTGAAACCCATAATCCAATGCTGTCAATTGCGCATCGAGTAGGCGTATTTCACGGGTGTTGAGAATGAAAAAGTTGACATCACCTGCTTCAAGTCGTTGCTTTTCCATGGAATACAATTTCCACTGATTTTCGGCTACGCTATTCCACTGTTTGGATTGCTCAGAAATGATGGCATATTCCTTATACAGTGCGTCTGATTTCACTTGATAGTTACGCAGTTTGTTTTTTAGATTGAGTTCTTGCTGTGCGATGCCAAATTTCATCATATTGTATTGACCTCGTTGCTGTCGTAAAAACAATCCAGTTTGAAAACTCAAGCCAAAGCCATATGTTTCATTAATATTAATGGGGTTGGGGTTGCTCAAATTTCCTGGTTGATAATAACGATATTTTAAATCTAGGTTCGGAAGCATTTGATTCTTAGCGAGTTGGAAATCAAGTTTTGAAGATTGCAATTTGATTCGGCTCATTTGGATACTCGGTTGAATAATGGGGGTGGAGTCTCTTGAAAAAAGTGAATTGTGCGCTTCTTGTACGAGGCTGTCGATCCAATCCATGCCCAGCCTGCTGGGCATGGATTGGATCGCAGGCTCCACTGGATTTCCATTCTCATCCCATAAATACATACTCAACATCAATCGCTGTTTTTCGGTTTTCCATTCATATAGCCTTCGCTTGGCTTCGTATTGCTGCCACTGTACAAATGTCTCCATCGTATCCACCGCATTTCCTGCACCAGAAATTAATAACTTACGTAGCCCTAATTGCCGTTGTTTGGCCAAAGCCGCTACTTCACCAACCCGAATGGCTGATTCATAGGCCAAAAACCATTCAGAATAGGTCAAAACAACCGCATACATCACATCGTTTATCATCTGGTCACGGTATGCTTCACCCATGCCAAGATTAATTTTCGCCTTTGCTAGTGTAGTCCTACGATAATCTGTAATCAAATTTTTCAATAGAGGTATCTCGGTTTCGATATAATTATTCCCTGTTTCTGAGAAATAACTACCAACATAATTCCGATTTCCCAATTTGATGTTGCCCCCGGTATATAACGGCACATTTAAATCAACAGATTGACTTTGGTATTGGTTATCCTTGGTTGAAATATTATCGCCACGTACAAATGCAATGCTAGGATCAAATGCACCCCTGCTTGCCATCAAATTAGCATCTGCAATAGGTCGGTTTAGCTTCGCCTCTTTGATGCTTGGATGATAGGCTAATACTTGGCTTACAACGTCGTATAGTTGAATTGTGATGTTGCTATCGTTAATGTTTGATACCCCTTTGGCGTTTGCGGTTCCCGCCGATGAAAAAGAAATCGCACAGAATCCCATGCACAATATCGTTGATCTTAGGGAATACAAGGCCTGGAGTAGATATGATTGCGATGATTTTATCATTTCTTAGGGCTTTTTTTCTCTACAGTTGGTACATAAAAATCAGCAGGAAAACCATTTAATATTCTCCATAATTCGTACCAAACAGGCACGGTTTTTAGTAACATGTATCCGCGGGCACCCACACCCAGTTTTAAAGCTGAAGGCCAAGCTTTTTTTGTGTTATCAGATTTTACCAATACCCGATATTCGCCGTTTTCATCTACCATGTTATCTACTCCGTATACGGTGCCATAGAAAGTACCAAAACTGGCGGCAGGCCATCCACTGAATACAATTGTAGGCCATCCATCAAACACAAAATTGACAGTTTCTCCAACATCTACAAGCGGCATATCATTCGGTTGTAATTTTAGCTCAACAGCCAACGATGCCCCGTCTGGGACAATGGTACAAATCGCTTGGCCTTCTTTTACGGTTTCATTGAGTCCCCGGATCGAAGTTTTAGATATGTAACCAGCTTGTGGCGCTGTGATGATATAGAAACCATTTCGAATGTTGTAATTGTTGTAACTATTCCTGAGCTTACTCACCTCAGCCTCGGTTTCTAACTGCGATGAGATGGCAGAAAAACGATCACTTTCAGTTTTTGCCAGCTTTTCGCCATACTCTGATCTCAAATTGCGATACTCTATTTTGGCTGTTTCAACTGCGTTATTCGCACTTCGTACTTTGGCTTCCAAACCTATCTTTTTGGCTATTGCATCTTGATACTTTAATCTTCGGTTTTCAACATCCAGTGGACTCCTTAATATATCAATCGCTAACACACTGTCGCGTTCGTATTGTTTTTTTGCAATGTTTACGGCCAAAACGGCGGCTGATAATTCGGCCTGTTCTATTTTGAGTTTGAATTGTTCTTGCTCGATTTTGTTGAGTGCTTTGGATTGACTTAAATCGCGGTTGTTCTCCAACTGCTTGATTTGTTCGTTGATTGCATCAATTTTACTCGTGTAGCTGAGAACCGATTTCTCTTTGGCATTGATTTGCAATTCAGTTTGATCCAATAGCGTTGGATCCAAATATTCCGTTTTGATCTCCGTGAGAATCACGATGGTATCACCTTCTTTTACAAAATCACCTTCTTTGATTTTCCAAGCACTTACCCTTCCTGCAATATTGGTTTGGATTTCTTGCGGACGTTGGTTGGGGAGCAATGTAATAACTTCACCTGTGGCCTGGATGTTCTGCCGCCATGGCAAAAACATGCTACCAAACAATATGAAGAACACAATACGCAATCGAACAACCATGGCTCTTCCAATCCAAACGCTATCTTTAAGCCAATAATTCGGAATTTTTTTGTTGGAAATTTTCATGTTTTTATGATGGTTCATTGATGGATTCAATACCGTTGAGTTTTTCTAGTGCAATACCACCGTCGTATATATTCTCAACTGACAATACCAACTTTTCAGTGGCGTCTAACAGCGTTATAATCAGGATTTCGGAAGCAAGAAATTGCCCCAAACTGATTTGATTACCAACGAGCAAATAACTGCCCACAATCAACATCACTGCGGTGAAAAGGGTTTTGGAAAAAATTGCAAACTTGGCTTGTTTGTATAACACTTTGAAATGCTCTTCCCGAGGCTTCACATATAAATCCACTGAGTTATGGAAATTTTCCATGTGCTTAGTTTCCATATCGGGGCTTTCACCACGCTTGGCGAGGCATAAAATGGTTTCATAGGTGCTAAATTTCATATTACTTTCATTTCTAGCACTTTCAAATCCTGATTTCCAAGTGTAACGAAATCCCAAGGCTATGGTTAGGAATATTCCGATTCCTACCAATATAAATAATGGGTGATAAATGGTTAAAAGTAAAATACCAACGATGATTTGCAATGCACTTTTGGTGAAATCTGCGATCAATTTTGAAAATGATTTTTGCAAGGTTACTATGTCTAAAAATTTCCTTGCTTTTACAGTTAAGTCAATGTCGTTTCGCTGTGCGATGTTCTCTTTGTAAATCCATGCATATCTAACAAATAGCTTCTTTTGTATGCTTTCCAATATGCTAATTTGAGCCAATTTTGTACTTCCTGAAAGCGCCACCAAAACGGTTGTCATGCCAACAATTATCACCCAGCTTGAACTCAATTTCCCCGCCATAACCGTCCCCACCAACGCTTGTATTCCCAAGGGAATGGCCAAACTCAATAATCCAGAAACTATTGCATAGACTAAGATGAATTGAATATTCTTCTTTTCTTTGTTGACCCAATTCCAAATCAATTTTATGGGTGTATTGGATACTTGATTTTCTTGCATCATTTTTAGGTTGATACAAAATTAGGAAGAAAATGGTCTTATTTACCGCGACCTTGAATCATGATTAGGGTAGTATACAGCATGATTTTGAAATCTAATCCCAATGACATATTTTCTAGATATAAAATATCGTATTTCATGCGGTCGATCATTTCGTCTACATTGCTCGCATAACCATATTTAATTTGTCCCCAACTAGTAATCCCTGGTTTGATTCGTTGCAATCTTTGATATATAGGTTCCCTGGCTACTATTTGTTCCTTAAAGAATTCACGCTCGGGCCTGGGCCCAACCAAACTCATTTGGCCAATAAGTACATTAATAAATTGAGGCAATTCATCCAATCGGGTCTGACGCAAAATAATTCCGATTTTTGTTCTGCGTTCGTCTTCGTCATGGCTTAGCTGTGGACCAGATGATTCCGCATTAACTCTCATGCTGCGGAACTTGATAATATTAAAGAATTTTCCTTTTAATCCAATCCGGGGTTGGGTAAAGAAGATCGGGCCGTTGGAATCGAATTTGATAATTAGGGCAATAATTAAATAAATAGGAGATAACAGTATCAATGCAATTACAGATACCACAATGTCAATGATTCTCTTTAATACCTTTTGCCAAGTGGGCATCACCTCAAAATCTACTTCAACCAACATGGCTCCAAGAATGTTGTTCATTTTTACCATGCCTAAAACCAAGCTGAATTGGTCTGGCATTATCTTTAGATGAATTTCTTCGTTCTGCACGCAATCAATAATTGGAGTTACATTGTCCGCTTCGCTGGCCTCAGCACAAAGAATAATGTCTTCAATTTGTAATTCTTGGATAAGCCGTGGTAATTCACTCCAATGCCCTAGTACTGTGGTTCCGAAATCTTGAAGTTGACATTCGTCTTTTATTTTGACAAATCCTTTGATAAAGAATCCTTCCGATTTTTTGGCCGAATTTAACTCTTGGTAAAGTTTAAGAGCCCTATCTCCACATCCTACTATCAGTGTGTTATATCCCCATACACGATTCTTTACATTGTGAATCGTCTTGGTGACTAATATCAATCTGAAAACAAGGGTTGATAAAAATTGGAAACCGAATAACAAAGCAACGGACAGGTAATAATCCCGATAATTGGAAATACTATCGTCAAGAATTAACGTAAAAAACAGAAAAACTACGCCAATAACAGTACTGTTGATTGTGTGTTGAAGTTCCTTCAATCGAGACCGTCTAAAAATGTAGTTGTAATAACCGCTTATTCCGTGAAGTAGAATCCAAAAAAGGGGCACCAATATTAGACCCAATAGTAAATTGTCATCGTGGTTCACCGGGATTTCATACCCATGCTTACTTGCTTCGATGAAACTCTTCCTAAATAAAAATAGACCCAACCAACTCAAAGTAGCCGCTGTCCAATCGGCAATAATATGAAGAATAATTCTACGGGTTTGATTCATATCACTTTAGAAAACTCAAACGCAAATTATCGATGAATATTTCCCTAGAAACAGTGCAAACTTCAGGTTTATTGATATCGAAGAAAAGACGAATAGAAGTTCCGGCGGGTTGACTGGCCAATTCAAAGACCAAATTGACATAAAATCTCTTCCATTGGCCACCAGTTTTATTGACCAACATGTAAGGTAAAAGTTCATTTGCCGTAGAATTTTTTCGGCGCATAGCCAATTGAACTGGTAAATCTGATTTCACATCAAACTCAAAGAAAACTGAAGAGCCATCCAAAGGCAAATCCTTGAATTCTTCAAATGATCCAACATCTATGTATTTACTAGAGTCGATATTCTCAAATACAATTCTATACGCTTTCGTATTGCTCTTGAATTTACCGTCGAGGTCAAATGGAGTGCTTACAATGGAAATTGAATCGCCAGGAAAGGGTGAAGGAGCAATAGGAATTAGCGTAGAGTTATTGTCTTCAAAATCCTCATTCCATCGAACAAAGGCATTCTTACGAAACGTGAATACAGGTTTTATCGGAATGCTATTTCCTGCTTTTAGTAGGAAAGTATCCAAGAAAGGAGCCATTGGCGTATAAATGCCTAGGTTGTTTTTGCTACCGTTGATAAAGACCAGGGGGAATATTTCGAGTTTGATGTTGCCCAGTTTTGTAATTGGGATTCTACAAGGGAATTCGAAATTACCTAATAGTTCATCATTCGCAAAAACTTGCACGCCGCGAATTTGGTGAATGTTATTTCCTTGAAGCGACGAAATATCCAAAGAAACCGAATCAATTGAAATTTGCGCTGGAATGCCTTTGTGTTCATCTTTACACGACATTAAACCACTGATACCTAATAAAAATGCAATAGAATAGTGTATTCCTCTGAAAG
>CAJBVU010000157.1 GCA_903959115.1 uncultured Bacteroidota bacterium | reverse complement strand
TGCTGCCATTGGAGTTTAGCTTTTTGTTGAAATTAAAAACACGGTTCCCTTGTAAGGCTTTGATATTCATGACTCTAGGTTCCATTTCTACGAGGCATTTTCGCGTGTTGCAGTTGTCTGTGTTGATCCATACATCAGCAAGTTTCATGGCCCGCAACGCTTTTTCTAATCCCACCATATTGCTTCCGCTGCCCTTGGGTTGAAGGGTGATGGGCATGCCTCCCGCATCCAGAATGAACTGACTCATATAGGATTGACCTTGGGGCACAAACCACTGACCATTGTAGGGGATGTTCATCATTACGGTGGGTCTTACTTTGGATCTGTTGGGTCCTGTCGTGGGATTTTTACGCTCATCTGGGTCAGATTTCTTCTCAGAAGCTAGTCCCGGGTTTAATGCACCACCAGGTACCTCATTAGTATCCCCATTATTTAAAGCTTCCGCCGCTTGTTTGGCAATGGCTAAATACTCTTTGGCGATCCCTTGGAATAAACTGGCGCTTTCTTTCGATTTTCCCAATAACCAGCCCACGGCGACAATCCATTCGGAGCGGCCCAAAGGGTGAGGTTCTAAATGATTGTTGGCCCAAATCACCGGAAAGTGGTTTTTGGCTATACGTTCTATTGTGTTTTTTTCTTGGATATTAAAGACGTATCCAATGAGTATTTGCGGGTTGAGTTTTGCCAATTTTTCCGGTATGATGGGTCCATCTGGAGCGAGTTCCTGCACCGATTCTAGAGCTGAAGATTGATAAATGATAGGGTGTGCGATGTACTGCTTCGATTCTACGCCAACAATTGATTTTGCTAGTCCGAGCTCAGCCAACATTCCAGTATGTATGGCGGATAAACTCACTATTTTTGACCGAGTTTCGATTTTTTGATACCCATCGATTTTTGAAGAGCTACCCCAACAGAATTTTCCGATGCAAAGCATTGAATTGGGGGCGTCGTACACCTCCAAAAAACTATCTGTTTTGGTAAGGCCGATGCGAAATAACTGAGCATGCCCGTTCTTTATCCACACGATGTCGTTTGGTCCCGTTTTTTTTGGTGCATTTTGACATCCATTGAGAATCGAGATGGCGATCAAAATGGTTGTAAATACTAGGCTGGCTCTTAAGGATGTCATGCAGTGTTCGAAAATAGTACAAATAATCACACAGGCACACAAAGTTTGGTTTGGAACAACGGAAAAAAAGTGCAATTTTGTTTTGTTATGTTGCATCCCCTGTTTCGCTTTCGGTATTACATTCTTTTCGGCTTTTTTGCCATCTGGATGTCGTTCTTCGATATGAACAATTTGTTCTTCCGTTATCGCATCGCAAATGAAGTGAGCGTCTTAGAGGATAACATCGAAGAGCACAAGAAAGCAATCGCAGAGTTGGATCAGCAAAAGAAATATCTTTTTGGGAACGATCGCAATTTGCAACGTTTTGCCCGTGAGAAATATTTGATGAAAAAAGACAACGAAGATGTGTTTGTGATTGTGGAGGAGGAGAAAGTGGAGGACAATAACAAATAGTGTTTATAAAACAATGTACAATGTGTATTTCTGTTGCCAAAGATGAAATATGTTTGTATCCAAGGAAAACTAAAATAAATCCGAATAAATTATGAATTTCATAGCGCCATCCAGCGAACTCTTACAGCATCTGTTAACCGTTAACGGAGCCATCATGTCGAAGCCGATTATTCCGATTTTGGAAAACTTTCTTTTCGACATAAGCGACAATCAGTTAAAGATTTACAGTACGGATTTGGAAACCAGCATGACCACGAGCATGGCCGTTGAGTCCAAAGAGAACATGAAGGTTGCCGTGCCTAGTAAGATGGTAATTGATATTTTGCGTTCATTGCCTGATCAGGGCGTGACGTTCAATATCGATCCTAACACCTATGGTATCGAAGTGGTTAACAATAACGGCCGTTACAAAATGGCTGGCCAAGACGGTGTAGATTTCCCAGCGATGCCTGAGACCAATGCCGATGGCAGTTTTACCATAGCATCTAACGTTTTGTTGCGTGCAATCAGTAAGACATTGTTTGCTGCAGGTTCGGATGAGTTGCGCATGAATTTGACCGGTTTGTTCCTTGAGTTAAAAGGCGATTCGGTAAATTTCGTCGCCACCGATGCCAATAAGTTGGTTCGTTTAACCCGTAAAGATGTCAATCCAGGCGTTGAAGGCGGT
The DNA here is from genome assembly GCA_903959115.1 of uncultured Bacteroidota bacterium. Lineage (GTDB taxonomy): Bacteria > Bacteroidota > Bacteroidia > NS11-12g > UBA955 > UBA955. Next base: position 11,031 of record CAJBVU010000157.1, on the reverse strand, counting down.
ATTTTGATTCCAAAAAAGCCGTTGAATTTGTTGAAGACAGCTTTGCCAAACGACGAGACACCGGTGATCATCGATTACAATCGTTCCAATGTATACTTCACTTTCGGCGAAACCCGCTTGATTTGTCGTTTGTTGGAAGATAAATACCCCGATTATGCGGCGGTAATACCACAGGAGAATCCAAACATCATCACCATTTCTCGTATGGCTTTGTTGAGTTCAATCAATCGTATCAGCATTTTTGCCAGCAAGACTACATACCAAGTTCGTTTTAAAGTAACGGGCAACGAGTTGACAATCAGCGCGGAAGATATCGAGATGGCCAATGAGGCGGTTGAGAAGATTCCTTGTGAATTCGAAGGCAACGACATGGAGATTGGCTTTAACGCGAAATTCTTGAAGGAGATGTTGAGTACATTGGATGGCGATCAAGTGCAATTGTGCCTGTCGGCCCCCAATCGTGCAGGTTTGGTAATCCCCAACGAAAACGAACGCGATGAAGACATTACGATGCTCATCATGCCGATGATGTTGAACAATTACTAAGCAAAAACTGCGCTTCCCACTCTAATTAGGGTGGATCCTTTTTTGATGGCTAAGCCGTAATCGGAACTCATTCCAATGGATAATTCACAGAATTGTTCATTATTAGGGTAATATTCTGTTTTTATCTCTTGATATGCTTGTGCTACTTGGCTGAATTCTGCCTCTATCTGCGCTTGGTCTTGCGTGAAGCTGGCCATCGCCATTATGCCGTTTACGGAAATGTGATTTAAGTTCAATTGTGTAATTTGCTGAAAAAATGGCTGAATTTCTTCTAGCGATAATCCAAATTTTGTCTCTTCTTGAGCCACATGTAATTGGATTAGGCAAGGGATAATTCGGTTGTTCTTTTGGGCTTCTTTATTGACTTCCTCCAATAATTTTACACTGTCCACCGAATGGATCATCGCAATAAAAGGCGCAATGAATTTGACCTTATTGCTCTGTAGATGACCAATTAGGTGCCATTGAATGTTGTTTGGTAACGAAGCAACCCTTTCTAATAATGGTTGTACGCGGTTTTCGGCAAATTCGCGTTGACCGGCATCGTAGGCAAACTGAATCTCTTGGATTTCACGGTATTTGCTCACCACAATTAGTTTGCAATTGGCGGGAATTTTGGCCTTGATATTTGCGATATTTTCGGCGATTTGGCTTTTGCGATTCATAGGGTGTTTGCGATGCAAAATTACCGCAGGGATTGTTGTAATTTTGTATTCTCTCCCAATGAAGTATAGAAATCTCCTTTTTTTATTCATGATTTTGTCGTTGCTGGCCGTGTCGTGCGGTCCTGAGCAGCCCAAACTCGAACAAAAGAAAATGGTTTCGGTGCTATGTGATGTGATGGTGATGGAGGCTGGACACCAAGTGAAGTACAATTATGGCATTTTACCCGATTCGATTTGGGTTCGCGATTACAGTTTTATTTGCAAGAATCACGGGGTTAAATACGACGATTTTAAGGCGGAACTGTCGCGGTTGAAGTCCCATCCTGCGGATTTTAACGGAGTGATGGAACAGGTAATAACCCAACTGCAGTTGGCGGAAATGAATGCGAGAAAGGGCAATCGGTGAAGTATCCTGAAGATTTCGAGTCGGTTGTAGGGTTTGATCAAATTCGTTCGGCCATTGTGGGGCGGTTTAAATATCCCTCTACTCATGAATTGGCATCGAAATGGGAGATGCAAACGGATTTGGAGTTGGTGATTCAGCAGTTGGATTTATTGGATCAAATTGCGCAATTGAATATTGCCACCCCCAGTGCTTTGAATTTGTTGGGTGGGGATATCTCGGGGGATTTAAAACATCTGGGCATAGAGAATTTCTATTTGGAAGAGCCTTCATTGAGTGCCATTCTTCAAACGATTCAAACATACCAAAAACTGTCTACTTCATTGCAGGCGAGATCATCGGAACTGCCATTGCTATTTGCTTTGTTTCCCGTTGAAGACGCTTCAAAATTGATTGTCGCTGCCATAGGGAAAGTGCTGGATGAGTTTGGCGAAATATCGGCTAGGGCTACGCCGCAGTACGCAAAAATATCGCAGGAAATCAATCGATTGGAAGGTGAGGCACGGAATGTAATGCGCGGTATTTTTAGGGATTGGAAATCGCAGGGGTTTACGGCGGAAACAGATGTCACAGTGCGCGAAGAGCGATTGGTGATACCGGTGATGGCGGAATTTAAGCGACGTGTTCAAGGTTTTGTAAAGGACATATCGGCCACGGGGAAAATCTTATACGTGGAGCCAACGCAGATGTTGGAGATGAATAATCGCCTCAAAGAATTATTTGCTGAGAAAAGGCGGGAGCGGGAGCGGATATTACGACAGATTACAGCGGAATTGTCGCCCCATCAAATTGTACTTGGAGAAATCATGGGTCGATTGATTCAGTTGGATTTTGCCTTGGCGAAATGGGATTGGTGCATTGCAGAGAAGGCCGAACGTCCGAAAGTGAGTTCGGTGCCGCAGGTGGTGTTGCGCAGGGCCTATCACCCAGTGTTGCGAAGGCAGTTAAAGCAATTAAAAAAGGAAGCGATACCGTTGTCGATGGTCTTGAGTGATCAGCGTATCATGGTTGTCAGCGGTCCAAATGCAGGGGGTAAATCGGTGGTGTTAAAAACCGTTTTGCTTATGCAGTACATGGTTCAATGCGGTTTATTTGTTACGGCCGATCCCGAAAGTCGTTTTGGCGTCTTTGATTATTTGGGAATTGATTGTGGTGATGGTCAAGATATTGAACAGGGATTGAGTACGTTTAGTGCGCATTTGCAACATCTAAAAAACTTACTTTCTCACTCGTCGGAACGTGCGTTGATTGGAATGGATGAAATTGGGGCAGGCACGGATCCTCGTTTTGGCGCACCCATTGCCCAGGCGGTGTTGGAGCAGTTGTTGGATTCGGGAGCTTTTGTGATTGCAACTACGCACTTTTCGCAATTGCGAGAGTGGGGCATGGGGATTTCTGAGGTGGTTCAAGCAAGTATGGCCTATGATGCTGAGGCGTTGAAGCCATTGTATCATTTGGTTGTTGGAAAGCCTGGTTCGTCGTTTGCGCTCGAGTTGATGCGTAAAACGGGCTTCGAAGCGGATTGGATTGATCGCATCAAAACGTTGGCAGGCAAGCAGATGGGTAAAACGGAGGATTTGATGCTTTCGTTGGAGAAGCAAAATCAGCAGTTGTTGCAGCAGGTAGGGTCGTATAATGAAAAGCTGAAGCATTTAGAGGAGCTAACGACATCGTATCAGCAGTTGAAGGATAAGTTGCAGGCGAAACGACAAGAATATTTATTGTCGGCCCGCGACGAGGCAAAGAAATTGTTGGCCGAAACGAATCAGCAAATCGAAAATACGATACGTGCGATACGCGAACATGGGGCGGAGAAAGAGGCGACATTGAAGGCGAGGAAGGCCTTGAGTCATTTTAAGGGTGATATGGAATCGGGGGAGAGCTTGGGTTCTGCAGTGAAGGGTAAAGGCGCTGGAATGCGGGGTGGGGTTGATGTGAAGTCGAAGGTAAATTCATCGGCGGGTCAGGCTGGCAAAGGTGGTTTGGGTGCTGTAAATGAAACTTCGGCTGGGGGGGATACTAAGATTTTGCAGGTTTCTAGCAGCGATGTGCCTGTTACGAATACAAAACAATTGGTACCTGGAGCATTGGTAAAAAGTACGGCAACAGAGGCTCAAGGTGAGGTGCTGGAAGTGAAGAAAGATAAGGCTTGGGTCGCATTTGGTGTGATCAAAATGTGGGTGCCGATAGGTGAGTTGTTACTGACGAAAAAGCCTATGGGTGGCAAGTCGGAAAAGACAGGTAAAACGGGCGGTTATCAGTGGGTGGAGCGACAATCATTATACAATACCAAGATTGATGTGCGTGGAAAGCGTATGGAGGAAGCAACGCAGGAGGTATTGACTTGGTTGGAGGAAGGGTATTCTTTGGGTCATCAACAGTTAAAGATTGTGCATGGCAGAGGCGATGGGATTTTGCGTAAAGGGTTGAAAACGCTACTGAAGACGGTGAATTTTGTGCGTAGTTATCATCATGAAACGGAAGCCGAAGGGGGCGACGGGGCTTTGATGGTGCAATTATTATAAAACATTTTTTCTCTATTGGATTTATTGCCAAGGGTTGAGTGACTTTGGAGGATAGCGAGTATTTTTGTAAAATATGGCCATTATACTCGATGGTAGCCTTGCTGCCGCCTCAATTAGAACAGAAATCGCCGAAGCGGTGAAATCAAGTGTTACTAAAGGCAATCGTCCTCCAGGTTTGGTTGCGATTTTGGTGGGTGAAGACGGTGCAAGTCAGACCTATGTGGGTGCTAAGAAAACCGCTTGCGATGAGGTCGGCTTTGCTGGAGATGTACGTCGTTTCGCTGCTGATATTTCAGAAGCAGATTTGTTGGCCGAGATCGAAAAAATCAATTGTGATGAGACCATTGATGGATTGATTGTTCAGTTGCCATTGCCAAAGCATATTTCAGAAGAAAAAGTAACCCAAGCCATTTTACCAGGAAAAGATGTGGATGGGTTTCACGATATCAATATGGGGAAATTGGCCAAAGGCGATGAGACAGGGGTAAAGCCTGCAACTCCTTATGGTATAACCTTGTTGATGAAACATTACGGGATTGAGGCTTCGGGCAAGCATGTGGTTGTGGTTGGAAGAAGTAATATTGTGGGTCGTCCGATGAGTATGTTACTCTCAGCAGCTGCTCCTTATGGAAATGCTACGGTAACGCTTTGTCATAGCCGTACCAAGGATTTGGCAACGTTCACCCGCATGGCAGATATTTTGGTTGTTGCTTTGGGTAAGCCAGGATTCGTTAGCGCCGATATGGTAAAAGACGGTGCTGTTATTATTGATGTGGGTACCACTCGTGTAGACGATGCAACACGTAAAAGTGGTTGGAGATTGCGTGGTGATGTTGATTATGATGCGGTATTGGACAAGGTTAGCGCCATTACGCCTGTGCCAAAGGGTGTGGGTCCAATGACGATTACCGGTCTGATGATGAATACATTAGAGGTATATAAAGCCAAGTTCGCATGATGCAATATCCTGTGATGGAACATTTTTACACCATCCAGGGTGAAGGTGTTCATGCGGGCAAGCCGGCGTATTTTGTTCGATTGGCTGGTTGTGATGTGGGATGTGTTTGGTGCGATGTAAAGGAGAGTTGGCCTACAGATGGTTTTCCGATGCATACGGCTTCTGAAATTTGTGATTGGGTAAAATCTACGGCGGCAGAAATTGTTGTGATTACCGGTGGAGAACCAGCGATGTATGATTGCAATTCCTTGGTTGACACGCTGCACGAGGCAGGTTATCGCATACATGTTGAAACTTCGGCAGCCTATCCGCTGAAAGGGAACTACGATTGGGTTTGTATTTCGCCAAAGAAATTCAAGCAACCCCAAGCAAATGAAATGAGAAGAGCCAATGAATTAAAGGTCATCGTTTTTAATGATTCGGATTTTGAATGGGCAGAAAAATGGGCTGAGACATGTTCCGCTGATTGTGCTTTGTTGCTGCAGCCTGAATGGGATAAGCGGGATAAGATGATGCCAAAAATTATTGATTATGTGAAGGAGCATCCTCGTTGGAGGATTTGTATTCAAACACATAAGGTCATTAACGTGCCATAATTTTACTCGAAAGGACACTCGATTTTTGGGTGTGTAACTTGCATTTGTTTGGATTGGTACGTGGATTGCGTGGTCCCTATTTTTGTAAATATGCGATATTTCGTGAAAGGACTGGTTGTAATGCTGATACTGTTGGCAATGACGTCTTTCCGAAGTATGCCCGAACCACCCAAAAAACCCAGGATCAACTCCTATGATTTGTCGGGGTATTCCCGTTTTAGTGATACTACCGAGTTTCAGATCGACAGTTTTTTTCGTAGGATGTATCGCTATGGCATTTTTAATGGAACGTATTTGTTTCACAAGAATGATAGTCTGTGTTTTGGCGCGATGGGTTATGCCACATTTTCGCAGTTGGATTCTTTGAAGCCGGCTGATTTGTTTCAGTTGGCCAGTGTGTCAAAAACTTTTACGGGGACTGCGATGATGATGTTGGTGCAAGATGGCTATTTGAAATTATCGGACAGTGTCCATTGGTATATTCCAGAACTCACACGTAGGAATTTGAGTTTGCAAAACCTTATCAGTCATAGCAGTGGGCTGCCAGATTATTTCTACTTCAATATGAAGGCTTGGGAAGACCCCAAAGCTCATTTGACCAATGAGGATGTAGTTCAGTTGTTGAATGCGCAACCCATCAATCATTTTGCAAAACCGGGTCGATACGATTATTGCAATAGCAATTATGCATTACTGGCACTGATAGTAGAAAGACAGACGGGTATTGAGTTTAGAGAGTTTGTGAAGAATCGCATCATGAATCCCAGCGGGATGAAATATTCTCATTTGTGCAATTTTGATAGTTTGGGTTTGGTGAATTATACGGTGCAGGGGTATGATAAAAAGCATGTGTTTGCCGACAATATTTATAATGGTGCGATGGGTGATAAAGGGGTGTATTCCAATGTTTTTGAGATGTTGTCACTCGATCAGATGTTAAGGACGGATTATTTGTTGCATTCGGACATCAAAAATCAGATGGTAACGCCTCAAACTGCTGTAAGTGCGGATGCCTTTTATGCAAATGGTTGGAGGGTGAAATGGATCAACGGTCAGAAATGGAGTTTCCACAACGGTTGGTGGAAGGGTTTTCGCACGTATTATTGGCGATGTTTGGACGAGGATAAGTGTTTTATTGTTCTGACGAATAATGTTCAGGGCCCATTTTTGAGAACCATCGACATGGTGGGGTTGCTGAGGTGATCAGTGGATCAGCGATTGTCTGTCAAGATAATTTTAATTGAGTAATTCTTGTATTGAGCGATGTAGGTTCCGGCGCAGAGACTAGCTGGAATTTTGATTTCGTGAGTGCTAGACTGAGTATCGAAAATTGGCGTTTTGAAACACAACTGCCCCGCTATATTGTAAATGTTTAGGTCTTTGTAAGCGTTTAATTCGTTTTTTTGCTGGACTTTACCTGTATTTGTGGTTGCCACCAGGTGGATCGAATTAGAAGTTGTATTGAAATAAAGGGGTCGCTTGGTTTGATTGGGGTATGTTTCGCTGGTGTTTGTTGCCATCTGGTGAATGACGCCCACCGCATCCAAATCAAAGCCGGAGCTAGCAAATGGGGTAGGCCAGGGGTCGTTGATAATTCTGTTTTTGCTGTCGCGCTGCGCGTAGAGGGTGTCGATGCTTCCTACCACGTCTATAATTCTGACATAGCGAATTTCGTTGATGCGAATGTTGCTCATCATGGCCAAATCTTTTAGATCGAAAGGGGTTCCATAGGGATGTCGGTATTTCCCGGCGAGATTGTGAATATTTGTTGGCTGGGTAAATCCAAAGGCGGCGGTTTGGACTTTGGTTTGGGAGAGGCTTTCATTGGGGAAGCGGGCCCATGATTGGCTATCAGTACTGACTTCTACGAAGGCCAATTCGAGGAAGGTGTCGAGGAAGGTGTTTTCGAAAATGGCGAAATCGAATCCGTTGCCATCTGTGATTGGCGGATCAAAAGTGAGGGTTGCGATGCCCCCATCGCCGAGGGATACCACGCCGTTGGCGGAAGCTTGGCCAATGGCGGATTGGGCGGTGCCAACGGAGGCGAAGCCGGAGTCGGGCAGGTTGATTTGTTTGAGTCCGCGCTGAATATGGCAGTGAGAAGCCCAATTAATAAAACAGGAACTGTCGGCCCGAAGGGCCGTGGACCCCGGCTGCCCCGCAGCCGGGGCGAACTGGGCAATGACCTGTTGGGACAAAAATCCCGTTATTAAAATGGTTATTAGAATCCGGATTTGATTTTTCGGAATTCTAGTGGTTATCGACATGCTTTGTCTTTCGGTTTTTGAAAATTCTTGTGAGAAATAATTAATCCCGCAGAAGATATCTATTGATCAATTGGGATTTCTAGCTTTTGTTGAATAAGATTTTTACATACCAAAAATCTAATAAATTTCAGTTTTGGAGCTGTTAACCGCCAATTTGTGATTCGATTTTTAATATAATTTCATCGCAGGCGGCATGATTTTTTGCCAACACGGCTCTGGCTTCTGATACTATGTTTTCCGCCCAGGTTTTGTCGCTCAGGCCTTGCGCATTGATCAATACGTTGAGCCAAGCACCGCGGACAGCCGTTTTGATACAAAGTGCTCCTACGCCCACATCAGATAAAGAATTGGGGTTGCCGTGTTCTGCCATTTGTTTCAATAGGGGGATGCATTCAAATGCAGTTTGCATCGTACGGAAAGGAACGTGAGTTGCGTATTTTGATGCGTCTTGTATGGCTTGCTTTCTTGCTGATACTTGTTCTGGTGTGTCTTTGGGTAAGCCAAAAGCATTCATGATGGCATCAAAGGCACGTGTGTCTTCGTCTACCAAGGCGATGAGTTTGTCTTTGAGTAGCTGACCTTGTTCGGCCCAAGGAGAGAATTCGTGTACTCGATCTTCCCAGCCTCGTTTGGCGGCGCTCAAGTTGGCCACCATGGTGCCCAACGCAGCGCCGAGTGCCCCCGCCAAAGCGGAAATGCTGCCCCCTCCGGGGGCAGCACTATCACTCGCCGTTTCGTCGGCAAAGCCGCGAACCGTCATGTTTACCAATCGTGATTGCTTCTCATCGCGAAGCATGTATTCAATAATTTTTTTCTTTGGATCAAAGGCTCCCAATTCATTCAAGCCCATGCTGCGAATGGCGCAATCAATCAAATCGGCCTCACTCACGCCCGTGCTCAAACCCTGCTTTTCAAGGAAAAACCTGCCCGCATCCAACAAAGGCTGCAATGGTATCAATCCCACCAATTCCGAACCAGTTACCCGCACGCCGCGCTCGTCGGCCGACTTCCGTGTTTCCTCAAAAGCAATATGCAAAGGGCTGATTTTGTAGTTAGTAAGGTTCATCGAGATCTGAGCCATGTTGTACTCCTCAATATACCAACCTATGGCTTTCACGCTTTTCAATTTGCCGGGTATTCGAATGGGTTCCCCGTTTTCATCGTTCAAGATTTTACCCGAATAAGGGTTGCCTTCGCGTTTTACTCGACCTGCTTCACGGACATCAAAGGCGATTCGATTGGCTATTCGGGTGCTTTTGGTATTCAGATTTACGTTGTAGGCGATGAGGAAATCGCGGGCACCGATTACGGTAGCGCCGGCCGTGGGGTTCATTACTGCTGGGCCATAATCCGGCGCCCACTCAGGCAATTTGATTTTATCAAAAAACCCTTCGTACTCCCCGGCGCGTATCACACTGAGATTCTTTCTCTCTGGATTGGCCTGCGCGGATTCATATAAATAAGTGGGGATCTCTAATTCTTCGGCAACGCGCTTTGCCAATTTCTGGGCATAAATCGCAGTCTCTTCCATGGTGATGCCGGAAATTGGGATGAGCGGGCAAACATCAGTGGCGCCCATGCGGGGATGCTCTCCCGTATGGTTTCGCATGTCGATCACCTCAGCTGCCTTTTGAATTCCACGAAAAACTGCCTCAATTACATCGTCTGGCGATCCCACCAAAGTGACAACAGTGCGGTTGGTGGCTTTTCCTGGGTCCACATCCAATAAGCGAATCCCATCTACCGTTTCGATGGCGTCTGTGATTGCTTTGATGGTCTGAAGGTTACGTCCTTCGCTGAAATTGGGTACACATTCGATAATCGGTTGCATGTTGCAAATTTATTGTTTAACGCCCGAAGTTTAACGCTTATTTCGATACGATTTCCCCTAAAGGATTTCGGATGTTTGTAAAGAATAAGTCATGAAAACTATCCAAATTCCCTTAGATTTCGTTATTTTTGCGGTTCTTTATGACTCTCATCAAATCGATTTCTGGAATTCGTGGTACGTTGGGTGGTGTTAGCGGTGAAAACCTCACGCCCATTGATGTTGTCAAATACACCTCTGCCTATGGAAGTATGCTTTTGCAGCGCAAAAAAGGCAATAAAGTGGTGGTTGGCCGTGATGCTCGCATCAGTGGTCCGATGGTTCATGAATTGGTAGTAAATACGCTGATGGCATTGGGTTTAGATGTATTAGATGCAGGTCTATGTACTACGCCAACTGTCGAAATGGCTGTTATGGAAGAAAAGGCTGCAGGTGGAATCATTCTAACAGCAAGCCATAACCCAAAACAATGGAATGCCTTAAAGTTGTTAAACTACAAAGGGGAATTTATTAGCGCACAAGACGGTGAAATGGTTTTGCAACTCGCAGAATCTGCAGAAATTTCATTCGCTACCGTTGATCACTTGGGTACACGTGCACAGAAGGACTACCTTCCAATGCATATCGAAAAGATATTGGCGTTGGAACTAGTAAAGCCTGAACTGATCGCTGCCCAGAAATATAGAATCGCAATCGATGCCGTAAATAGTGTCGGTGGAATTGCAGTGCCCGCGCTTTTAAAAGCTTTGGGTGTTGAAGAAATATTTGAAATCAATTGCGAACCCACTGGGCATTTTGCACACAACCCAGAACCATTGCCAGAACATTTAGGTCAGATTGCCTCCGAAGTGAAATCTTCAAAATGCGATTTGGGTATTGTGGTAGATCCTGATGTGGATCGTTTGGCATTGATCTGTGATGATGCCGAGATGTTTGGTGAAGAATATACTTTGGTTGCCGTTGCGGATTATTACATGCGACATACCCCTGGACCAACCGTGAGTAATTTGAGTAGTACCCGTGCACTGCGCGATATTACTGAAAAAGCCGGCCAGCGATACGAAGCAAGCGCTGTTGGTGAGGTCAATGTTGTCGAGAAAATGAAGGAAATCGGCGCTGTCATTGGCGGAGAAGGAAATGGAGGTATCATTGTTCCGGAATTACATTATGGTAGAGATGCCTTGGCTGGTATCGCTTTGATATTGAGTCATTTGGCTGAAACTGGATTGAGCGCATCCGCCCT
>CAJBVU010000156.1 GCA_903959115.1 uncultured Bacteroidota bacterium | reverse complement strand
TTGATACTCAGCGGGGCTAAAGCACCAAAGAAAAGCAAGCTCTTTTCGGTGTACAGAAAGGCCAAAAGCAATAGGCCCACCACAAGGGGTAGCAGCAGTAAATAATAGAATTGGAATAGGGTAGAAATTACGAGTAAAGCCGTGATCAACCCGGTTATCAGCCAAAGGACATTGCGTTCTTTTTTGGTTGTGATTTGGGGTAGCAAGTGAATTACGACTGGGTTTTGTTGCTGTACAATTCAAAAAACACCAAGATCAGCGATGTGGCCATAAAGGTTGCCAGAACAGAGATAATCATGACAAACGTACGCTTTGGCCAGAATTTGATTTCGGGTTTTGATGCCGCTTCGATGGTCATTTTATGCGATAATTTCTCATTCACATCCACCACACGTCTTTCGTATTGAGAAATCAAATCACTTTCTTTTTCCTCTTCCAATTTGATCAATTCTTGCAAAGCCACAAAGTCGCCCCCAGATTTTACCAAGGTCTTTTGTTCTTCAAGCAGCTTTTTCATTTCGGTCACTTTTCCAGAGGATTGTGCTTTATAAATTTCTTCTGCCAGCGCTCTACTTTGCTCTTCGTAGTTGGTAATACCCTCTTCCCCAAGTTTACGCATTTGGTCTTTGGTGCCCTGAATTTTGTCCCTTTTGGATTGCAAAGCCCTCTCTACAATCTGTAATGCGGGAATCGCGATTTGGTTTTGCACCTCTGTTGTGATGGAATCATACAACAAAGCCATTCCGTTGGCAAGGTCGGCGGCCATCTGCGGGTCTTCGTCCAGGACTTCAATTTTTACACTCAAATATCTTGTACGGGTAACGCTGATGTTTTCCTTTAACTTATAATCCATCGCCGTTTTTGGGTATTTCTCCGAAACTGGATTGATGTTGTAGTGCTTGTATAAGTTGAAATTCTTGACCAAACGACCGATCAAATCACCGGAAAGCAAAATCTGCATCGCCTTTTCGGCTTCTTCTTCTTCCCCAAATTCCAGTGGATCTTTCAAACGTTGACCTGCATCGGAAAGCAAGGCCTCAGAAATAGAGTTGTTTTTGCTGGGATAAAAAATATGCGTGGCCTGGTATTTTGGCTTGGTGATAAATGGCATGGTGACAACGATCGCGAACACTGCTGCGATTCCACAAGAGATCATGAGCACCTTTCTCCATCGCCAGAAAAAATTGATCACGTCGGCTAGGTTCAGAGGTTTGATGTTTTCGGTTGAAATCAGTTCGTTGTTGTTTGCTTTGGACGTCATAGTTAATTCAATCGTATTGGGGTCAAAATTACTAATCAAACGCAGTCGAATGCTTAAAATTCTATGTGATGCGTTAAAAAATCTTGTTTTATATCAACATCGCTGGGTTACAGGTCTAAAAACTTAAAAACCACATCGAAGGCTTTTGTATCGTTTTCGTCGTAATCATCGGCCATAAGCACCTGGTCAACATTGATGTTTTGCCTAGAGAGCGTTGCTAAAATATTCTTGACACGCGATGTATTCAATTTGATATTTACTTTGAGCATTCCTTGGTCGGCTTGGCTAATCATCAGCCCCAAAATCTTGGCGTCATTTTCTTCAATCCACCTAGAAATCTGTGACGGTGCATAATCGCGATCGCTCATTTTTAGAACCAAAATCGCACCCATACCGCCTTGATTGATCATGAACGATAGCACTGCATCCATCGAATCGGTGATGCCGAGGTCGTTGAGTTGATCGTGAACGGGGTGTGATTTGACCATAATACAAAGGTAATGCTTTTACCAATGATGCGAATCCTCGCGGTCCCAAGTGTCTTGGATTTTCATTGTCCTTTCGATGAGGTCTCTCGCGGCGCCCATGCCCCCTTTTTCGTTGGAAATATAGGCAGCAATTTGTTTCACTTCACCGCATGCATCAGCCGGACAGCAGGGCAATCCAACCCGAGCTAGGACAGGCAAATCGGGATAATCATCGCCCATATAAGCCACGTCTTCCGGTTTGAGTTGCCAAGCAAAAAGCGCGTCTTCAAAGGCTTCCATTTTATGGCTTTGGCCCAAGTAAATGTATTGAATGCCCAGTCCTTTCAGGCGCTCTAAGATTCCACTCCCCTTACCGCCGGAAATAATGGCGATGGGATAACCCTGTTTTACTGCGTGTTGCAAGGCATACCCGTCCTTGATGTTCATGGATCGGAGCATGTGGCCTTCCTCGGTTACCAAGACCTGTCCGTTGGTGAGCACCCCATCAATATCAAAGATGAAGGCTTTTACGCGTTTGAAATTTTCTATGAGATTGTCCGACATGTGATTAGTGCGTTTTGGTCATATTGTCCGGTGTAACGATGATAAAATCGGCGATGCCCAAATTTTCCTTTTCCAATGTGGATACGTTGGCTTGGGTGCGTGTAGAAATTGTAATCACTTTGGTAGGTTGGGGGGGTACGGCAAATCTCGACACCGACCAGCGGGCTTTTTCTTCTTGGTTGATATACCATTCGATGCTTTCGTGGTTGTCTGAATGATAACTGCCGTTGTAGTGAATGAATACGCCGCCGCCTTCATATTTTTCGGGCACTGATGGTAGGTTGCCGTAAATTTTCCAGGCCATCGTGGCGTCTTTGATGGCTTGCGACATCGGTAAATTCTGTCCGCCATGACCGCCGGTTGCCTTGAAGATTTCCGCATAACAGTTTAGGTTGCTATCATAGGGCATCGGCATAGTGGGGAACAATTGTTTTTTATCGGCAGGAAGGGTATCAAGGGCCGACAATCCTCCGCGGTACACCAAAGTGGCGTATTTTCTAGGAATGTTTGTGGCGATGAAAGCTAGGTTGTTTTCTTTGGCAAAATCCACAAGTGGCTTGTAGTCTGTTTTGAAATTGGGCCATAGTTTCACGGCTTTTTTGAGTTTATCGTACTGCGGATCTCCGCCCATCATCGCACCCATCGGCGTGACCATGGTTTCGGTGTTTGTGCTGGTATCCGTAGGGTTTAGGTATTCATCCAAGGCAGCTTGTTGGTCGGTTTCGAACATTTCCGCACCCAATGCCAAAGGAACAGTGATTGCCTGTCCGCCCTTGTTTTCAGGGGCGATTTCGTCCAATTCTTCCTTCATTTCACTGTGAATATCCTGAGTGGTTTGAAGTTGCAACCAGTGCGCAATGGGGTTGTCGTGGAATTCCCCAAAGAGGATTACCGTGGCGGGACGACCTGTTTTTTCACCTTGCTTTTCGATGCTGCTGCCCATCATTTCGATATACTGGGCGTAGGTAATTTTCTTGCCCTTGGCCGTGTAAATTTGATAAGCTTGTATGTCTTTGGCGGGGGTGTGTTTTTGAACAACCGCTGAATTTTCGTCAGATGATGACTGAGCCGAAAGACTCTGCGGGAAGATCCCTAAAGCGAAAAGTCCGAGATGAATCGTGATTATTTTGGCAAGGCGCATAATCACAAAGATAAATCATTTGCAATGGCGAATTTCTGAAAATGGTGGTCCCATTTTCACCCTTGGGAAACCGGTTCAAGTTCCAGTATTGAAATATTCAGCGGATCTCACCAACCAAAACTCGCGGCGGGCAGGGCTTTGTGGTTGAAATCAAACAAACAAACGTTTTCCCAACTGCTGCCTTGATTTCCGGATTGTCCAGCCGATGTCACCCATGCCGGTTCCCAGATTCCCATCCCTTTAAATGAAGGCTTGGATTTGGCGTTTTTCCATACTTTTTTGAGCCACAGGAGCTGACCTTGGGGCGATGCGG
>CAJBVU010000155.1 GCA_903959115.1 uncultured Bacteroidota bacterium | reverse complement strand
CGCCGACATCTTTCTGAGGTTAAAATTCTCGGAACAGCATGCCCATTTGGCCGCAGATGTATTGCTTATGGCGGATTTGCGCGGCATCGACAGTCATGGCGTGGCCCGATTGAGTGGTTACATTCGTTTGATTGAGGCCGGTAGAATCAACCCTACCCCTAACTTACAATTTACACAGCGTAAACGGGCCACCGGTCACCTGGATGCCGATGCCGCAATTGGCCTGATATCCGCGCCTTTTGCCATGCAAAAGGCGCTGGAAATGACCCACGAATGTGGTTCCGGCTGGGTGGGAATATCAAATTCTAACCACTTCGGAATCGCGGCCTATCACGCCATGATGGCTCTGCCACACAATTACATTGGCTTCTCAACCACCAACGCCTCTCCCCTTGTCACTCCGGCAGGCGGCGCAGAACGTATGCTTGGAACCAACCCCATCTGCGTGGCAATTCCCGCGGGAAAAGAACTTCCCTTCGTAATAGACATGGCCACCTCCGCCGCAGCCAACGGAAAATTAGAAATCGCTGAACGCGTGAATAAACCCATTCCAGAAGGATGGGCACTCACCAAAGATGGCCACAATACACAAGATGCCGCTGCCCTAAAACAAGGTGGCTTACTTCTGCCCTTGGGTTCTGATGCCGACCATGGCTATCACAAAGGATACGGATTGGGCGCGTGGGTAGATATATTCTCTGGCGTACTCAATGGTGCCAATTTTGGCCCATGGGTTCCCCCTTTCGTTAGCTTCCTCCAACCCCGAGCCGATCAACCTGGAAAAGGTCTTGGTCATTTTGTCGGCTGCTGGGACGTAGACGGATTCAGAGACCTTCAAGACTTTCAAAACGATATGGACCTTTGGATTCAACGATTCAAAGCCACTCAACCTGCCAAAGGCGTGGAAAGCGTGATTATTCCTGGAGAACCCGAACACCATCAAAGCGAACACAGAAAGATCCATGGAATCCCCTTGGTAGATGCAGTGGTTCAAGATTTAATCAATGTTGGAAAAGAATTTCAAATCCCCTTCAACCCCTAAAATGAACAAGCAGCAAAAATTCAAACTTACCATAGCCCTCGCATTTTTTGCGTTGATTACCGGAATTAGTATCGTTGCCTATATCAAAATATTAAAACCCATTCGAGACACACGCAGCGAAAGGACAGGGAAATTTACGTTAAAGGGCAAGTACAAAACCCAGTACAACCCTGATATCATCGATAGTATCGAAACCAAAACAAAAGCGCGATACAAGCAACAGCCTGCAAAATAACCTTTAAGCCAATCGTAATTTGAGGCGATTATTGATGGTCGGCGAACAACGTTTCCACGAAATTGCGATCATCGAGCTTCTCTTCCCATTTGTTCTGAATTATCGCCTCCAAAACTCGGTCGTTTAGTTCACCAAAAGCCAAAGCTTCTGCATAATCACGCGTTGAGAACGTCACTCTTTCGTATTGAGAAACAAACAGGTCGGGGTGTTTTTCTGATAACATGTGCTCTACCTTCTTTTTGTATAAAAACGCATCGCTACCAACCAAATCACGCATTTCCACAAAATTCTGCAACGCCAAATTAGCAATGGCATCTGCATTGGGTTTGCGCAACTTCTGATATGCATCCAACACCGAACCCCATTCACCTCCCAATTCTTCAATGCACTCGTCCAACACTACACAATCTTCAAAAGAACAATTCATTCCCTGACCATAGAAAGGCACAACAGCGTGAGCGCTATCGCCCATCAAAGCATTGTTGCCTCTAACCCAAGGATAGCAACGCATCGTGGCCAAAACACCCGTAGGGTTATTGAGGTAATCATCTACCAAACCGGGCATCATCGACATTGCGTCGGGGAAGTGCTGTTGGAAAAACGCGGTAATTTCCTCGGCAGTAGTTAACTGATCGATTCCTGGATTTCCATCAAACGGCATAAACAAGGTACAAGTAAAATTGCCACCGGGATTAGGCAAAGCAATCATCATAAAGCTCTGACGCGGCCAAATATGCAAGCAGTTTTTATCCAACTGAAAATCACCATTGGCGTCGGGAACAATCTCCAGCTCTTTATAACCATAATTCTCATAGGTTTGAGAAAAATTGAATCTTGAAGTCCGTTGCATCGAATCGCGCAAAGCACTAAAGGCACCGTCGGTACCCAAGACTACATCCGCCTTGTCTACGATTGTTTCGCCCTGTTCATTTACATATGTCGTTTCGCAAGTCTCTAAATTGGTTGCAATACATTTGTAGTTGAAAAACATGTGAATATTGGGATATTGATTCGCCAATTGAAGCAATTTAATATTCAATTGTCCTCTCGAAACACTGTAAATCGCCTGACCATCCTTGCCGTAGGGTTGATACTTTAAAGCGCCATCCACAGAGTGCATCATACGGCCGGTCATTGGTATGGAGATATCCAACACATCCTGATCCAAGCCAACCTTGGCCAAACCACGCAAACCACGGGTAGAAAGCGCTAGGTTTATACTTCTACCGCCTATATAATTCCCCGAACGCATGTCGCTGCGTCTTTCGTAAATATATACTTCATAGCCCCGCTTGGCCAAATAGATCGACATAAGACTTCCAGCCAATCCACCACCCACGAGAGTTACTTTTTCTGCCATACTCTACAAATTTAATCCATGTTGGGTTGTGAAAACATGTTAAAAGTCACAACTTTGCTTCGCGATGCACTTTTTTAAGGTTCCTTCCACAATCCAATGGCTTATCCCCTCCTGTACTTGGCGGAAAGATGGACGAGGAAAAGTGATTTATTTGACGTTTGACGATGGCCCGCACCCCGAAATTACAGCCTGGGTGATGGATGAATTGAGAAAACATCAAATAAAAGCTACCTTTTTTTGTGTTGGCGACAATTTGAAAAAGTATCCAGAAGTTGCAAAGAAATTATTGACAGAGGGTCATCAAATTGGCAATCACACAATGCATCACATCAAAGGATGGAAGCATAAAAACATCGATTACCTTAAGGATATTGAAGATTGTGAGACTGAAATCCGCAAAATTCATGAGCAATTGAACGATGAAAAGGCTCAACCCCGGTTATTCCGTCCACCCTACGGTCAAATCAAACCATCGCAAATCAAACGCTTGCGCACCAAAGGCTACGAAATCATCCAGTGGAGCGATTTAAGCTGCGATTACGACAAGCGATTGAATTGTGAAAAGAGTTTATCGGCTTTGGTAAAAAATGCAAAACCCGGCAGCATTGTGGTATTCCACGACAGTGAAAAGGCAGAAAATCAATTAAAAAAAATGCTCCCAAGATATTTGAAAGCCCTATTGGCGGATGGTTATACCTTTCAAACTCTATAATTGCAACGAAATTGAATTGGCTTTGGCGATGCGCGATACCCCCCTTTTCATTTTTGATTGTGGTGACTAACTATTCGAAAGAAGCCGTTTGCAAAGCTCGCAAATACTGACATTTATCATATTATTTAAAATCTTTCTACATTATATTTGTAATCTTTCTAAATAAGCATAGTTTTGCGAAACATTTAGAATCATTACATCCAAATGAATCGAATTAATCCATCTCGCCTCGCTTTATATTGTCTGATTTTTTTAGGTGTTTCGATATTCCCGACGCATGCCCAGGCTCAGATGGACACTACCCAACACATTGAATTTCTATCGGAGATTAATCTTGTTGGCAAGGGTCAGCAGCGCGATGTGATGATGTTACCCGAAATTGTTGGGACTAAAATCAATGCGGGAAAGAAAAATAGTTTGGTTGTCTTAGATCAAGTCAACAATGTGGTTGTCAATAATTCAATGCGACAGATATTGGCAAAAGTGCCAGGAATTCAGATTTGGGAAAGCGACGGTTCAGGCATTCAAATTGGCATTGCAAACCGCGGATTGAGTCCGAACAGAAGTTGGGAATTCAACATCCGTCAGAATGGCGCAGATATTTCAGCCGACCCTTTTGGTTACCCAGAGGCGTATTATAATCCGCAAATGCAGGCAGTCCAGCGAATCCAAATCATTCGGGGAGCCGGGGCTTTGCAATACGGACCTCAATTTGGCGGCATGATCAATTACATCATGAAAGATGGTAGCAATTTTCGCAAACCGCTGCAATTGGAATGCAATCAAACGCTGGGTAGTTTCGGACTATACAATGCATTTGTAGGGCTGGGTGGAAAAGGCAAAAAGGGTTACTACTATACTTTTTTTGACCGCAGGAGTGCTGATGGCTACAGAAGCAATAGTCAATATCAAACACAAACGATGTTTGGATCGGCTACGTATCAATTGGGCAAGAAAACAACACTTACGGCCGATTACATGCGATATTTCATGCAAAGTCAGCAACCTGGCGGAATAACCGATAAAGAACTCTACAGTGGCTTGGGTGCAACATTAAGTCATCGCAGCAGAAACTGGTTTTCGACGCCCTGGAATACGATGAATTTGAAGTTAAACCATGAATTGTCGCAGACAAGCAGAATTCAGTTGTTACTTTTTGGCATGTCGGCCATAAGACATAGCGTTGGCAATATCGCTGGCATTTTGATTCCCGACACCATTAATCAGCTCACTGGAAATTATGCGGAGCGCGACCTTTCTACCGATAAATACAAAAACATAGGGGCTGAAATATCTTTTTTGAAACATTACCGCATTTTAGGTGTGCGTCAAACTATCAGCACCGGAATACGCGTTTTCCGTGGACAAACCCAGCGTTTTCAAAAAGGAATTGGAAGCACGGGTGTAGATGCCAATTATTCAACCGCAAAACCATTCCCCGTTGAATTGGCATTCAACACATTTAACGTTGCTTGGTTTGCCGAACAAATCGTCCGGGTAAATTCTCGATTCATTATCATCCCAGGTGTTCGATTGGAATCGATTCAATCAACAGTTGCGGGCCGACTTGGATTTACCAGCGGCGGCGAGGTAATCCCAGTACAAGCGAGTCCGTTTAACAGAAAATTCCTCTTGGGTGGCATGTCGGCCGAATATCATCTAAAAAATGGAATTGAAATTTATGGGAATTTAACGCAGAATTATAGACCTGCATTGTTCAGTGACTTGCAGGCGATGCCTGGCACGGAGCAAATCGACCCCAATTTGAAGGACGCTACGGGCAGCAATAACGATTTAGGCTTTAGAGGTAGACGAGGAAATTGGCTGTATTTTGATGGGAGTTTATTCGTTCTTCAGTACAACAATCGAATTGGCAGAATTACCAGAATCAACGACCTAGGAAATGCGGTTACTGTGAAAACGAATGTCGGCAACAGTGTTAGCACTGGCATTGAGGGGATTCTTGACATTGATTGGGTAAAAAAACTCAAACCAACTGGCATGTGGGGCTTGCCGATTTATTTATCGTATGCATTAACCAATGCTAAATACGGGGATTACAACATCACAGTAAAAAACACAGCGGGAAAATATGAGACCTTAAATTTAAAAGGGAATTGGGTTGAAAATGCACCTCGACACATTTTGCGCGCGGGGATGGGATTCCAACTCAAATCAAAATCTAATCCCGCGCGCCAAATACTAAATCAAATTCAGTGGAGCTATGTTTCTGGTTGCTATTCAGATGCTAACAACACTTTAACACCATTATCAACTGGCGTGAACGGCTACATTCCAGAATATCACATCTTTGACTGGAACACCACCTTCTCGGTGAACCAAAAAGTTCAGATCAAGTTTAGCATCAACAACTTGATGAA
This sequence comes from uncultured Bacteroidota bacterium, assembly GCA_903959115.1. Lineage (GTDB taxonomy): Bacteria > Bacteroidota > Bacteroidia > NS11-12g > UBA955 > UBA955. The sequence goes on along the minus strand of CAJBVU010000155.1, from coordinate 7,751 downwards.
TCGCAGCTATTTCACCCGTCGTTCCGGTGGATATCCTGGTCCAGGATTACTACCCTCTGATGGAAGAAGTATTTTGTGCAGTGTTAACATCGCACTGTAATCCCTTTTACGAATTGCGTTGATCAGTGAGGTAAATTGCCAGAAAATCCTTTACGCCTTTTCTAAGCCCCAGTGCGACTTCAATTTATCTGACCATAAATCGGCATGGGTTGAAATCTCAGCCTGCAAATCCGCCATCATACTGTAAATTCCGAAGTAAGTCCGATTGACATACAAAGCGTGTTTGCTGCCACGAGGCTGGGTTGGTCGTTTCACCTCAGGAATTTGATATATCTCCTCCCCTTTGGCATAAATTTCATCGATGAATTGATGGGTGAATTGAAATTTCGGTGTCTCAAATGGCCTACTCAACAGCGCTGTCATTTCTAAAAATGCCGTTTGCAACTCAACCTTAACCGCCGGAGAATCTTGGGGGAAAATAATCTCGATGTGGCTTAACAACTGATCTACCACCGCTTGATTGTTTCTAATTTCGGGCACCAACAGCGGGAAATAATGGAAATAAAAATCCTCAGGTACCACTTTCACGCAACCAAAATCAATCACGCCCACTCTACCATCTTCCTGTAATAGAAAATTTCCAGGATGCGGATCAGCATGAATGGCCAAGGCCGTGTGCAACTGGTGATTGTAGAAATCCCAAAGTGCTTGAGCAACGCGATTCTTTACCTCTTGAGAAGGCTTTTTATCCAAAAACTCTTTGAGATGATCTCCTTCCAACCAGTCCATGACTAACACCTTTGAACTACAATATTCAGGATAGTATATTGGAAAAAAAATGTCGGGAATATTGGTACAAGTAGTAGATATTTCTTGAGATTGCTTCAATTCAAGGGTATAATTGGTCTCTTCCAAGAGCTTCTCCTCCACTTCTTGAAAATACTTCTGCATCTCTTTTTCTGGAAGACCAAACATTGCGTTGGCCACAGGTTTCACCATCCTTAAATCGCTTTGTATACTATCGGAAATACCAGGATATTGAACCTTTACCGCCAATGTTTTACCATCTTTTATTGCTTTATGAACTTGCCCGATACTTGCAGCAGCTGTGCATTGCGTTTCAAACTGGTCAAAGACATCGAAAGGCGATTTGCCCACTGATTTTTGAAAAGTTCTAACGACTAGCGGGCCCGACATTGGTGGCGCAGAATACTGCGACATAGCAAATTTGTCGGTGTAGGCCCTTGGCAATAGATTTTTATCCATGCTTAGCATTTGAGCTACTTTAAGAGCACTGCCTTTGAGCTGACTTAACGATTGATAAATATCATTGGCATTGTCTGTATGTAATTCTTCTTTGGTAGTTTCTGAATTGATGGTCTTTTTTGCGTAATACTTTAGGTAATTTCCACCAACTTTTGCGCCTGCTCCCACCAATTTCATTGCCCGCCCCATTTTGGAGGTGGGGATATTGTCTTGGGTTTCTATCATCGTTGAAATCCTTGAATCAAGAATTTGCCAAAATCAAATAATTTGTCAACCGCGTTTCTGCCAACAAAATCCATCGTCAATTGAACAGATTTTTCAATACACGCATCAGTCCGCTCAAAATCTGTAGAATCATCTTTTAGCCAAAAATGCATAACAAAGGCCAAATTCATCCCAATTGCCTCAACATTCAACTTGGATATCACTTTTCTATCTGGGATTTCACCTAAATTACTCGCCGCATTCAGCATCGGTGACACTGTATTTTGGAAAGCCTCTCGAAGGGCCATAAGTCCTTTCATTTGGTCCATCGGGTTCTTCCAATCTTTAAATCTCCAAAGCAAATAACTTCTAATATCGCGTAAGCTCTCAATGAAAGCGAAGTGCAACGTCAACATCTTTTCAGTGATACCAAAGGTGTCGAACTGTTCATCTTGAGCAAATTTCTCGGCAACCTCTTGCCAACGAATCACTAGGACAGATTCTTCCACCTTTTCCAAACTACCAAAATGATTGTAAAATTCAGTCTCGGCTATACCTAAATGCTCGCATAACTGAAATACATTGGCCGGCGCTTGCCCCATCTTAAGGCAGTATTTAACGTACTCGGAAACAATTTGTTTTTTCATGTGTCTTACTAGAATAACAAACAAGATAACTGCTTGAAAGTTTTGGTTTTTATTTGATTGGTTCTGTGTTATTTTGCATCCACATGACAATCCTTCAAGAAGATTATAATACCCAAAGGCCCTTATTGGGAATTTCCGAATATGGCCGTCATGTGCAAGAGTACATCGAACACATAAAATCCTTGCCTAGCAAGGAAGAACGAACTTCTTGGGTACACAATTTGGCTGGCATCATGGCCACGCTGAACCCTGATATCAAACTTCAAGTCAATTACAAAGAAATTTTGTGGGGACATATTTTTCAGATGGCCGACTATGAATTGGATGTCGATTGCCCATATGAAATCGTACAAGTAAAGCAGGAATTCAAAAGGCCTGAGCATTTAGGATATAATGTGAGTGGCATTCGCTTTAGATTTTACGGTAGAAATCTTCAGATGATGATCGACAAAGCCGCTGAAATGGAAGATGGTGAATTGAAGCAGGATTTAGTAAATATGATCGCATCGTTTATGTACAACTCTTGTAAAGCTTGGAACAATGAAAACCTAAGCAACGAAGTGATTGCTGAACACTTAAAAACTTTATCGAAAGGACAACTGAAGATTGAGGGTTCCGAGTTGGTAGTAAGTGCTGATACTACCGTAAATGTTCGTCGTCCCATGCCCCAGAAAACCAATAATTTCGGGCGCAACAACAACAATAACAACAAAAATAAAAACAATAAAAACCGCGGAAAGAACTTCCGTAGATTCTAATAACTCACTATGGCAATTTTTGAAATCGAGGGCGGACACAAACTCAAAGGCGAAATCATCCCTCAGGGTGCAAAAAACGAAGCGCTTCAAGTTGTCTGCGCTGTATTACTGACTCCTGAACCCGTTACAATTACCAATATACCAGAAATCAGAGATGTCCTTAAACTGATTGAACTATTGCAGAGTTTGGGCGTGAAAGTAACCCGAAATGAAAGAGGTTCCTTTACTTTTATTGCCAAGGACATCAATCTTGAATTTCTCAATAGTCAAGATTTCAAAAAACAGGGTGCGGCGCTTCGCGGCTCCATCATGATTGTAGGCCCATTGTTATCGCGCTTTGGCCGTGGTTATATCCCATCGCCTGGTGGCGACAAAATCGGTCGTAGGCGTTTAGACACCCACTTTGAAGGTTTCATAAAGCTGGGCGCAAAATTCGAATTCCAAGCGGAGAATAATTTCTACAAGGTATCCGCCGATAAGTTAAAAGGCTGTTACATGCTTTTGGACGAGGCTTCGGTTACAGGAACTGCGAACATTTTAATGGCCGCAGTCTTGGCTGAAGGTATCACCACCATTTACAATGCCGCTTGCGAACCCTATTTGCAACAGCTTTGTTTGATGCTCAATAGCATGGGCGCCAAAATCACGGGCATCGGCTCAAACCAACTCACCATCGAAGGGGTTACTGCACTTCAGGGTTGCGAACACCGATGCTTACCCGATATGATCGAGATCGGTAGTTTTATTGGTATGGCCGCAATCACCCAGAGTGAAATCACACTAAAGGGCTGTCGGGTTGATATGCTAGGCATCATCCCCAAAATGTTCCAACGATTGGGCGTAAAACTAGAGATCCAAGGCGATGACATCTATATCCCTGCCATGGACCATTACGAAATTGATACGTTTATTGATGGCTCAATACTTACCGTTTCTGATCAAATTTGGCCCGGTTTTACCCCTGATTTAATTTCGATTGCCTTGGTAACCGCTACCCAGGCGAGAGGAACTGTTTTGATCCATCAGAAGATGTTTGAAAGTCGTTTATTTTTCGTAGACAATTTAATCGATATGGGTGCACAGATTATACTTTGCGACCCTCACCGTTGCACAGTGATCGGATTGGACCGCAGAACCCAGCTAAAAGGCATTACGATGAGCTCTCCCGACATTAGAGCGGGTGTAGCCCTACTTATTGCTGCGATGAGCGCAAAAGGCAAGAGCACGATTAAAAACATCGAACAGATTGATCGCGGTTATGAGCGCATAGAAGAAAGGTTGAACGCCTTGGGTGCAAAGATCACGCGCATCGATTAAGAGCAGTCACCTTTGCTGATTGCGAACATTTACTCCAACTTCTGAAATTAAGAATTTCGCATTTACTTTTTAAGCTTCCCGATAGACGAGCTCAGGCCGAAGTACACATTCATGCCTTTGATATTGTTCGACATCATATTGGAAAGAAAATTATCCGACCCTAGAAATATTGGACCTACCCTAACACATGCGCCAATATTCCCTTTTCGATAATCGTTGGTCAAACCAACAGGCATCGATACTTCCAGCCACTTTGTTTCTAGTCGCGGAATAACAACCAATGAGGATGGCTGCCTAAATCCGACGGACTTTAGCGAAAGTAACGACTGTTGCCAATGGAATGCGGTGTACAATCCGGCCATGATTCTCAAATCGCCCTGTACATGCAGTTGGGTGGGAAGAACAAATCTCACAGTGCCAGTTTCCTGTTTGTAATTCATGTTTTTCTTTGCAAACTCTTCCAGATAGGAATAACCACCGCTACCCCCTTGTTGAAACGCCCCGAAGAATGCTGAATCTGTTTTTAGTGTTACCGGCAAGACATTATTAAATGAGAAGGTATTTACCTGACTACCGTAACTTAACTTCCCAAAATCCGTCACGGAAGCGGCCAATCGCCAATGGTAGTTCCGCGCAGTGGGATCACCCAACCACCTGTCTTTCATTTGAGCACTTCCACCGCCTTTGCCACCCTCAACAGAGAAACCCAAATCAAAGCCAATGCCATGACCCATGATATTCCTGAAACTTGGCAAACCACCGATCATTCCACTCATTACCCGTTTAAACACCTGAGTTTCAGAATAGGATACCTGCACATTACTCTGTTTGAACTGAATTGAATCACGTCCGTAAGTGCGCAATTGTAGTCCCTCTGAAACAATCGAGAAATGTCCCAGTCCCATTAGATATTTCGCTGTACCTCCTAAGGATATTTTCAACTTTTTTGAATCCACAATGGCCCCAGCCAAAGAAGCTCCCAGTTCTTGATAGGCATTTGCTTGCAAGGAAAACGGCAATGGGGACAGTTGATTTAAATTCCAGTTACTACCTCGCATAGAAGTATCGAATAATACTCGAGCATAATCTAACAAGTCGTTGGAAACATTGCGGACAGATACTTGGGTCCTTGTTCTGCTATGGGTTGACCAAACAAATCGCTTTCCTATACGATTTGCGTAGGCCGGACCTCTGTATTCGGCAGACAAACTCCCCCATCCAGAAGTGCCGACGGGTTGTTGTTTTAGAAAGTCATTTTGCCAATGTATTTTACCCTTGGCGTTTTGAAATTGCGCTGGAACATTCCCCGTTATTGCTTGCCAAAGTGTGAACGGCGCAGTTAGTACGAACATGTTATTATTGACTTCAAACCCCAAGGTTGAAATATTTGCATGACGCTTATAAGCCATTGATGTCAGCAAGGCGGGATTTGAATACACTGAATGAACGCCTGCGAAGTTACTATTTTGTATTCCTTCAAATGTTTGAGCGTTGAGTGTGGCTATTGAGCATGACCAAATGTTAAAAACTCCAAATACGATCCAAAAGACAAGGCCATTCAAACATCGATTAACTTTTAGGTCCAACATACAGAACAAAAATCGTTGTTTACAAACAAAAAAGAGCCGGGCAAGCCCGGCTCTTTTCAACAGATATAATAAGTGATTAGTTTACTGTCAATTTACTGCTCATACGACCAGCAGCACTTTCCAATGTCACCATGTAAATACCGCTTGACAAACCGTTGGTGTTAACAACCATAGCGTTTTGACCAGCAACACATTGCTTGGCTTCGTTGCTCAATACAACACGACCGTTCATGTCGGTTACAAAAGTTTTAACCATTGAATTTGCACTCAAGTCAAAAACAACGTCAACTTGTGCATTGCTTGCAGCTGGGTTAGGGTAAACCTGGATACCAGAAATACCAGAATTGATTTTGTCGGTTGACAAGTTCTGAGTTGTGATATGAACGAAGTTCGGGAAAAACAAAGAATTAGTCCAAATGGTACCTGGCAAATATGACTTCAAGAAACCAAACAAGGTTTGACCGTAACGTACTTGAGAATTACAAACGAACATGTTATTGATTTTGTTGGTGGAGATAATCTCTTGGGCATGACCAGTCAATGAAGCCAAACTCAAACCATACAAGTTGTATTTCATCCAAGCTGAACCATCATAAGCGATGCCGATATCGCCCAATTTTGATTTTTGCATTGGTCTGTAAACAATACTGAAAGCAAACAGGTTAGCAGAGTTATTTGCACCGTTTGTAGATTGAGACTTCACATTCACTGGGATTTGGATTCCACGACCAATAAATGATTTTGGCGTGCCATTTTCTAAAACCAAACTATCAGCATATGCTTTTGTCAATAAAAGTGTATCTGTTTTGATTGCAGTACTATTCATCAAAGATTTGGTAGACAAATTGTCAACCGCAGGAGTCGCATAACGATAAGTTACGCCAGGGTTGGCATTATAAGAATAACCACCCACTTTAATTCCACCAATATTGAAATACTGGATGTAAACGGTATCAACGATATCAACCAAATTGCCATTTACAGTCATTTGATCTGCCTGACGGATATAAAATTGAGTAAATGCCAATGAATCAACAGTGTAAGGATTAAAACGGGTCAATACGCTTTTACCTGAAGCCAAATAGTTGCTATCCTTAGGATCGAAGGTTGAACCAATGATATGCCATCCTGTTGGTGATTTTTTACCATCAGAATATACAGTATAAAGATTTGAATCAGGTTGGATAAAGTTTACAAAACGATCTAATTTCTGACCCAACAATGTACCTTCTTCGTAAGATCCAGTAAAATTGTACCAGTCGCTGTAGACATCAGCTCGACGGTTTGGCACCAATTTTTTATCCTTTAGGACGTAAGAAGTCTTGTTAACTGAAATGTTTTTCTGAGCGTCAGAAATTTGAAGCTCTGCAGTTTGAGCAATCGCCCCGGTGGTTAATCCGATCAACGCGGCGAATGAAAGTAATAATTTTTTCATCTGTTTTTAGTGTTTAACGCAAATATAATAAAAAACTATCAATCCTTAATCGATGAAACAAGCATGACAAAAAAATTGCACGAAAGGATCCAATGATTCTAAACAAAACGCAAAAAAGCGCAGATCCGCTAACAAAAGCACACCACCCAAATCAAGGTCAAATATCGCCTAAAATTGGCCGCAGAACCACTTCCTCCATTACCGTATTTTCATTGATCAAAAATGCTAAATACAATGCATTTGCTACATCTTCTGGCTTCATGAATCGCGAGGGTGGCAAATCAACACCCGCCCAACTATCTGTTAAGGTTGCGCCTGGCAATATGGCTGTAACCCGAACCCCATATGGCATCCCTTCCAACCGCAGTGATTTACTAAATCCAAGCATGGCAAACTTAGAAACAGAATAACTCCCACCAGCGGCATAGGCTGTGATACTTGCGATGCTACACATATTAAAAACGTGTGCTCTCTTGGATAATTTCAATAAGGGCCACAAACCTTTGGTAATGTGGTAGGCAGAGTTCATGTTGGT
>CAJBVU010000154.1 GCA_903959115.1 uncultured Bacteroidota bacterium | reverse complement strand
CAGGTAAAAGTGGGGAAGAGTTGATTCTGAAATTGTGGAAGACGCAAGCGGGAGCCTTCGGGAATTCTTCGCAAAATTATACTCAACTTGCGTTGGCAAGTTATGTAAACTATATGTATTGGTTAAATCAACAATCAAATCGATGACTTTTAACAGAGAAACATAGATCGAAGTGTTTTTCGACCAAACCGCTGTTTCGAATGGTAGACGAATGTCATATTCCAATGTGGAAATCCTAAAAAACAAGGTAAAATTGAATTCGTAATGCATAGAATTTCAGCAGTATGACAAAATTGTTTAGATTGATTTTAAATTGAAAACTCTGTTAACAATTTATTTTAGAACGGGGCCCCCTTATTCTATATTTGCAACGCGAAAAAAGACAATGTTCCCAAACATGATTGCTAGAAATATGAAAGTTTGGATGCTGTCCGCCGTTATGGCGTTATCAGTATCCTCTTACGCGCAAGACAAGCCAAATGCCGAAAATGGTAAAAAGCTCTATGACGCCAACAACTGCGGTAGCTGTCACGCTTTAGACAAGAAATTAGTTGGTCCCGCCCTTAGGGGTGTTGAAACACGTCACTCCAGTGAATGGTTGGTGAAGTGGGTTAGGAACAATGAGAAATTCAGAAAGGTTGACAAAGACCCTGATGCGATTGCGTTATATAACGACAATGGCCAGGCTGCGATGAACATTTTTGAAAACTTGACACCTGCTGATGTTAACGACATTATAGAGTACATTAAAACGGCTCCTGCACCAACAAAAACTGCTACGGTGGTTGTTGACGGTGGGGAAAAGAAGGATGACAACACTACAATGTACATTTTGATATTGCTTGTAGCAATATTCAGTGTTGTATTGTTGGTACTTGCTCGTGTTCAAAACACCCTAAAAAGAGTAGCGGCTGAAAAACACCCTGAAGATTTCGAGCATCACAATGCGCCAAAGAAAGGATTTTTCGAAAAAATACTTCCTGGTAAGTGGGGTAAGATGAACCCTGTTGTATTGACATTGTTCACTGTTGCTATTTTAGGTGGTGTTGGAGCATACTACGGTTATGGCTTTGCAATCACAGAAGTTGGAGTTCAAAAAGGTTATGCGCCCAAGCAACCAATTGCATTCTCACACAAATTACACGCAGGAGATTTGAAATTGGATTGTAAATATTGTCACTCTACCGTAGAAGAAAGTAAACAGGCATCAATTCCTGCTTTGAATACTTGTATGAATTGTCACAAAGGTGTTCAATTGACTGATAAATACAATGGTGAGATTTCTCCAGAAATCAAAAAGATTTATGCTGCTTTGGATTACAATCCAGAAGGCAAGGCTGGCGAGCAATACGGTCCAAACCCAAAACCAATTCGTTGGGTTCGAATTCACAACCTGCCTGATCATGCTTATTTCAATCACTCACAACACGTGAAAGTGGGTAAGCAAACATGTCAGACTTGTCACGGTGCTATCGAAAAAATGGAAGTCGTTCAACAAAAGAATACTTTGCAAATGGGGTGGTGTATCGATTGTCATAGAAATGCTCAAGTAGATGTTGCCAACAACAACTATTACAAAGCGTTGCATGATAAAGCTAAGAAAGACATCGCTGCAAATCAGGGCAAGAGTAAATATTTCTCTGCTGATGGCAAAGTCAAATTAACGCCTGCCATGAATGGCGGTTTGGAATGTTCTAAGTGTCACTATTAATTTTAACTGAAAGAATCATCAATTATGTCAAATAATATCAAATATTGGAAAGGTGAAGATGAGTTAACCAAGAACCCATCATTCTTGGCTGCTCAGCGCAATGAGTTTCATGATGATCTTCCATTGGATGAAGTATTCAATGAGGAAGGCGTTGAACTACAAGCCAATCGCCGTGATTTCTTGAAATATTTTGGCTTCAGTGTAACTGCTGTTGCATTGGCCGCTTGTTATAAAACACCTATTCGTAACGCTGTACCTTATTTGGTTAAGCCCGAGGATGTAACTCCAGGTGTTGCAAACTATTACAGATCAACTTGTGGTGCGTGTTCTACATCTTGTGGAATTGAAGTGAAAGTTCGCGAGGGACGTCCAATTAAAGTGGATGGTTCACTGGATTCACCAATTTCTCAGGGAGGTACTTGTGCCGTAGGTCAAGCGTCGATTTTATCTTTATACGACAATGAGCGTTTGGCAAATCCATTGTCAAATGGTACTGAGCAAACAGATTGGTCAGCCTTAGATAGTGAAGTTTCTGCTAAATTGAAATCAATTGTAGCGGCAAACGGAAAAATCGCATTGGTTTCAGGTACATTGCATAGTCCTAGCACTTTGAAGGCTGTTGAAGCATTTAAAGGCGCCTATCCAACCACTGAACACGTGTCATATGATGCAGTGTCTTATGCTGGTATATTGGATGCCAATGCTGCAGATT
>CAJBVU010000153.1 GCA_903959115.1 uncultured Bacteroidota bacterium | reverse complement strand
TCTGTATTGTCGTTTTTGGTGAGACATTATACAGAAGCACACGAAGCAGACGGTCACCCCGAGAAAGATCATTCAATGCCTTTCCATCATGCCGATGCATCTCTCCAATTGGGGATTTATGCACCCATGAATCAAACAGAACAAAATGTTTTTGTTGCCTTGGTGCAATTTGAAACACCAACAACACATAGATTGAATGCGATGCCCCTTTCAGGTGTAGTATCGGCCATTTGGCAGCCGCCAAGAGCCTAAATTTTAGGACGTTCTAGTCCTTTTTCGAATTTCAATTAAAACATTAACAGTGAATTGCGCATCAGAAATATGCGGCATTCACGCTATATCATCAATATTAAGGAAAAATGTTACAAAAAATTATCGCTTTTAGCGTAAAACAAAAGTTGTTAGTGGGGTTGGGTGTATTAGCCTTACTCGCAGTGGGTATTTATGAGTTGGGTAAATTGCCCATCGATGCGGTGCCGGATATTACCGACAATCAGGTTCAATTGATTACGGTGGCTCCTTCTATGGGGGCAACGGATATTGAGCGGCTGATTACTGTCCCAGTGGAACAAGCGAATCGGAATATACCGGGTTTGAAGAATTTACGCAGTTTTTCTCGATTTGGACTGTCGATCGTGACGCTCGTTTTTGATGAAGACGTAAGTGTTTATTGGGCTAGGCAGCAGGTTTCTGAGAGACTTGCATCAATCAATGCTCAAATTCCCGCGGGAATTACCCCACCTACGATGGCACCGATTACTACCGGTCTAGGTGAAATTTATCAGTATGTGTTAAGACCTGAAAAGGGTTATGAAAAACAGTGGACACCCACAGAATTACGGACACTTCAAGACTGGGTTGTTAGAAAGCAATTATTGGGAGTGAAGGGTGTTGCAGATGTGAGTAGTTACGGCGGATTTCAAAAGCAATACGAAGTATCTCTTGAACCGTCGCAAATGCAAACATTTCACATCGGTATTAATGAGGTGTTTGATGCATTGCAGAAGGAAAATGCCAATTCTGGCGGAAGTTATATTGAAAAAGGACCGCAAGCTCTGTTTATAAGGACAGAAGGGTTGCTCACCAATGTTGATGAGATTGGATCGGTAGTGGTAAAGGTTGCCGACGATGGTACTCCGATTTTGATTCGTGATTTAGCGAAAATTCAAGAAGGGTCGTCTACGCGATATGGTGCCATGTGTTATAACGACCAAGGAGAAGTTGCCGGCGGAGTGGTTATGATGTTGAAGGGTGCAAATAGCAACGAGGTGGTTAAGGCTGTGAAATTGAAAGTGGAAGAAATCCAAGCGTCATTGCCTAAAGGGGTGAAGATGGAAGCCTTTTTGGATCGAACTAAAATGGTGAATAATGCCATCGGCACCGTTGAGAAGAACTTAGCTGAAGGGGCGTTGATTGTAGTCGTCGTATTGGTGCTTGGGTTGGGTAGTTTCAGGGCAGGCTTTGTGGTGGCTTCTGTGATTCCTTTGGCGATGTTGTTCGCTGTGATTATGATGAATCTATTTGGTGTTAGTGGGAACTTGATGAGTTTGGGCGCCTTAGATTTTGGATTGATTATCGATGGAGCTGTGATTATTGTGGAGTCAGTTCTGCATCAATTATGGAAGAAGGATGGGCCTCGATATTCGGCTGATGAACGGGATTCAGTGGTGACGCAAAACGCGGGTAGAATGATGAACAGTGCGGTTTTTGGGCAGTTGATAATCTTGGTGGTGTATCTACCGATTTTCTCTCTGCAGGGCATTGAAGGAAAGATGTTTAAACCCATGGCACAGACGGTTGCGTTCGCTTTAATGGGTGCCTTTATTCTCTCATTGACCTATGTGCCGATGATGTGCAGTTATTTTCTTCCCAAGCATCCGGGAAAAGGGCAGGCGGCCAGTGAGCGGGTGATGCTAAAGATTGAAAATCGCTTTTCTCCATTGTTGAAATGGGCCATACAAAATGGACGTGTTATGTTGATGGGTGCGGTGGGGGTCCTTCTTATTTCGTTTATCGCATTCGCGGGTATCGGTGGGGAGTTTATTCCTCAATTGGAAGAGGGGGATTTTGCAGCAGATACACGAATCATCACGGGTAGCAGTGTAAAGGCCAGTGTAGAATACACCCAAAAAGCTTCGCGCATCTTGTTGCAGCGGTTTCCGGAAGTGGAGAAAGTGGTAACGAAAATCGGTAATGGAGAAATACCTACCGACCCAATGCCCATGGAAGCCAGCGATATGATGATCATTTTGAAAGATAAATCAGAATGGAAATCGGCGGAGACTTTTCCAGAGTTGGCCGAAAAAATGAGTCTGGCCTTGAAGGATATTCCGGGATTAACAGTGGGATTTCAGTTTCCAGTACAGATGCGATTTAATGAACTAATGACGGGAGCTAAGCAGGATGTTGTCTGCAAGATTTATGGACCCAATATGGATACATTGGCAAGATTAGCTTCCGTTTTAGGGGGTGTTGTAAATCGCGTAGAGGGAGCAAAAGATCTTTACGTGGAACAGGTATCGGGCCAGCCACAAATTGTGGTGAAATACAATCGTGCGCAAATGGCATTGCATGGCATTCGGACGGAGGCATTGAATAAGGCCATCGAGACCGCCTTCGCTGGCGCTGCGGCGGGAAAAGTGTTTGAAGAAGAACGGAGATTTGATTTAACCGTTAGGCTGAATAATGGATCCAGGAATGACATCGAAGATGTAAAACGACTTTCTATCAAATCAGAAACCGGGCAGTTGATTCCATTGTCTGAACTGGCTGATGTTTCGCTGGTTGAGGGGCCGAATCAGATTCAGCGCGACAATGCGCAGCGACGTATTACAGTTGGCTTTAACGTTAGGGGTGCCGATGTGCAAACCGTAGTTGAAGCACTGCAAAAACAAGTAGGTAAATCTCTTCGATTGCCTGCGGGTTATACCTTGGGCTATGGCGGTAGTTTTGAAAATTTACAAAGTGCCAAAACGCGATTGTTTTTGGCCATTCCGGTGGCACTGTTGCTGATTTGGATCTTATTGTATTTCGCTTTTGGGTCGGTTCAATACAGTGTGATTATTTTCTCGGCCATTCCGATGTCGTTAATCGGCGGTATTTGGGGTTTACTGCTTCGCGGTATGCCCTTTTCAATTAGCGCAGGGATTGGGATGATCGCCCTTTTTGGTGTGGCAGTACTGAATGGAATTGTTTTGATGGCTGAATTCAAACGACATGGTAATCAGCCGAATTTGGATGCGTTGAAGGAAATGGTAACCAAAAGTACACTCACTCGATTGAGGCCGGTCCTAATGACAGCCTTGGTTGCAGCATTGGGTTTTATGCCGATGGCTTTGAGTCATGGCGCGGGTGCGGAAGTGCAAAAACCCTTGGCTACAGTTGTGATTGGCGGTCTGATAACAGCCACATTGCTGACACTTTTGTTGTTGCCGGCGCTTTTTATCATGATAGAAAATCGAAAAATGAAAAAGAATCATAAAATCAGTCATGCCGATGCGGGTGTGGGTGGCAGCGGTTTGGTGGGTTTACTTCTATTGATTGCGGGAATTGCACCCTTTGGGGGAAATCTATTTGCAAAATCGCCAATTGATAAGTGCACAGTCCGTTCTCCTAGATTGGGAAATTTTGGACACCTTTCTAGCACAAATCCAATTTCAGAAAAGGGTATGTTCGTGGGGACTTCTTCAATTTCCGACACATCGCGTATGTCGATCCAAGATGTCTTGGAGGCGGCAACTACAAAAAGCGCTCTAATGCAATCGATGATGTTGCAGACGCAATCGGCGATTGCGCTAGCAAAAACGAAGGTGGGTTTGGATCCAACGGGGTTGACGTATGAGGGGGGGCAAGTGAATTCTTGGTATAAAGATAACAAATTGACATTCAGCCAAGGGTTTCAAATGCCTACAGTATATGCTAGGGAGCATCAGCAGCGACTGTCGGCGGCGGAGGTGGCGCATCAAATGCAAACGATGAAAGAGGTGGATGTCAAGCAGGCCGTGGCTACGTTGTATTATCACATGCAGCATACCCAAGAGCAGTTTCCCCTTTGGCAGATGATGGATTCTATGGCCACTGATAATTTGCGAATGATGCAATTGAAATTTTCGCAAGGCGATGTGGGTGGAATAGAGTTGAATCAGTCAAAGAAAATGGCGGCGGACATGAAGATGATTTATGAAACCTTGGTATATCAGTTTGAAAGAGATGCAATGGAATTGGCTGCATGGGCTGGGAGAGAGGGGAAAGTATATCCTACCGAAGGCGGATTAGAATTTCCTGCACCAACAAAATCGCAGATGATTCCAATATTGGCGTACACCAAATCGATGGCAGATTTTGGTTTAAAAGACTGGAAATTGGCTCAGTCGAGGTTGTTGCCCACGTTTCAGTTGGGATATGTGCAACAGAGTTTTCAGGGCTTTCAGCAATTGCCCACTGGGGATCAGTATTTTGGAAAAAACTTAAACTTCTCACAGTATCAAGTGTCGATGCGTGTGCCCCTGGCAGGCGGTTTATTAAAAAACAACGCCAAAGCAGCCTCATTACAATATGAATCTTTACTGCAACGTAAGGCCTATGTTGAGCAACAAGTGGATTTACAATTACTGCAGATGATGGATTTGGAGCAACAGTTACGCGCGAGGGTCATGCTTTATCGACAAGAGTTATTGCCTATGGCTACATCCCAGGTATCGCTCATTCAGATTCAATGGAAATCCGGGGAGATTTCTGGTTTGGAGTGGGGCTTGTATATGCGTGAGGCTTTGCAAACGCAGATCGATTACTACGATGTAGTGCATCAATGGGAAACAGTGCAATTGCAGATTTTATATTTTAATCCAACAATCAAATAACAAATAACAAAAATCAAACATGAAAACTTTTAAATATTTTAATATCAACCCGTTGTGGAGTGCTTTGACAAGGCAAATGTCGAAATTCTCGGGTGTCCAAATTACAGGCCCAAATAGTCCATTCGTTAAGGGGATGGAAATATTCAAACTAAGGTGGGTCGTTTTGGCATTTTTATCGGCGAGCATCATTGGGTGTGGTGATGGCTCAAAGGAAGCGGCTGCAGCGGAAGTTGTGAGTTCGGCGGCATCAGATACGTTGTATTTGGACGATGTGCAGCGGGTGAATGCGGGCATCGTGGTGAAGGATATTCAGCGTGAATTGGTGAATACAGAGGTTAATTTACTCGGTAGAGTGGTTTCGAGTCCGGAAGGTGAGGTTTCTATTTCTTCTGCCGTTGGAGGTTTGCTAAAACGCATCAATGTGAAGCCGGGAGATCGGGTAAAGAAGGGCGATGTGTTGTGTGAGATTGAGAATTTGCAGGTGGTAGATTGGCAGGAGGGGTATTTGATTGCGGAATCCGAGGGGGAAGTTTTAAAGAGCGATTTGGACCGACAGCGTGAAATGTATGCGGCCAAGGCGAGCAGTTTAAAGTCGTATCAAATGGCAGAAGCGGCTTATAAGGGTAACGAAGCCCGCAAAGCGGGCTTCGTTCAGCGCCTGATGTCAGTTGGAATTACCATTAATCAAGTGAGGGCAGGCATTCAACGCAGGGTGACAATCAAAGCCCCATCCAGTGGTTCGGTAGTGTCGGTGAATGTCCATGTCGGAATGAGTGTGGCCGATAATGCAGGTGTGATGACATTGGCGTTGGATGGGTCAGGGATTTGGGTATTGACAGGGTATGAGGGTCAGACATCTATGGTAAAAGTGGGCATGGATGTGGATTTGAGCCCCGCCGAAGGCGGGGCAACACAACGCGTACCAGGAAAAGTGGTCGCCCTGTCTCCCATCATCGAAGCCGATCGCAGTTGGAAAATCTATTGCAAACCTAACATCGCGGCCTCGGTTAGTAGAAATACTTCAGTGCCCGTAAATCCTGCCGACGTAAAAATCGGACAAGCAGTGCAAGGAAAACTCATCCTTAACGCCGTTGAATCTATGGTGCTCCCTGATTCTGCCGTTTTCTTAAGAGATAGCAAGAACTTTTGCTTTGTTAGAATCTCATCGTCTGACCCCAAAAAGACTGCCTATGTACTTACGCCTATTGTAGTAACCGGTAGACAGAAAAATAAAGTTATTCTCGCCCAATCGCCAAGTGGGCCCATCGTGGTGGGTGGAGCCTATTCCCTTTGGATGATGTTGGACGCAAGCAGAAATACAGAAGAGTGATTAGGGTTTGTCAAACTCCCGTTTCACGATTCCGGTTAGGAATGGGAGTTTGAATCGACTTGGCAAAACCCATAAGATTAACTCACTAATCGGATTGAATCGGTGCGGTCGTTTCTTCTGAAATAATTTATTCAAACTTTTACGCGCCACATCCTGCGGTAATAATTGGGTGATTCTACCCAGCCAGCCCTGTTTTAGAATCCTGTCAGTTACCGCATCGTTGGTGGGCATCGCTCCTGGGTTGATCACACTAAAAAATACGTTGGTATCTCGATATTCGGCACTCATTCCCTTTGTGAATGAATCTACAAACGCCTTTGATGCGGGATAAACCAATTTATAACCCACTGGATTAAACGCAGCCAAACTAGATATGTTTAAAACAAAACTTTGGGTTTGAGCGGTGAGATTTGAGATCAATTGACGCGTGAGAACAGCCACTGCCATTACATTTAATTGTACAATCTTATTGACCAAGTTCACCGAGGCGTCTCCGAATTTCATCGTGCCACCAATTCCCGCGTTGTTTATCAGAAGAAAAATGGAATACGTATCGTTGATTGTTTTGGTGAACGAAATTACATTGTCGTAGTCCGATAAGTCCACTTCAAAAAAAACCGATGATGTTTTATAAGTGCTAATGATTTCCTCATTTAACAAGTGGATGTCTTCCCCCGGTAGGCTAACAAGTATGGTGTTTATGCCTCTCGAGCCCAATTCAAGCGCGAAGGCTCTGCCAAGCCCTTTGCTTGCGCCTGTTACAATTGCGAATTTTTTCATTTACCTAATGCTCATCCAAGAACCCAATCTCTTTTCCCGATTGCATAGGCAAACACTGAGAAATTCTAATGCACTTGAAATGCGACGCAAATTAACACTACTAAATTTAATTCAGTTGCGATAATCCGTAAATTTAATTTTCCCGATTTGCGATAAATAATAATTATTTCAATAAGCTATAATTCCAAATCCCCCATCGATGCAATCGATATCGCATAGAAACCCCCAAACATCCCAATCCATAAATCGCACTATTTTTTAGGCTAATGGAACTGGCTTCTGGGAAATACTTGGTTGGGCAACTGATCTCGCCAATTTTGTATTTTGCATCAATGCACTGCGCCATGATTTGATTGTCGAATAGAAAATTGTTTGAATTTCTTTCCCATAAAGTGTCTTCTAATACTTCTCTCGAAAATGCCCTATAACCCGAATGGTACTCCGAGAGGTGCTGATTGACAAGTATATTTTGCGACATCGTAAGAATTCTATTCGATATGTATTTGATCCATGGCATGCCGCCTGCAATAGCCCCTTTTCCCAAAATCCTTGATCCAATTACAACGGGGTAGATGCCCGTGGCGACCAAATGTGCCATGGCTGGAATTAATGTAGGTGTGTATTGATAATCTGGATGAAGCATAATGATGATATCCGCCCCCAAATCCAACGCCTTGCGATAACATGTTTTTTGATTTCCACCGTAACCTAGATTTTTCTCGTGTTGAATTAAATGTTTGATGCCCAACTTCGCCCCAACCGATAAGGTATCGTCGCCCCCCGCATCGTCCACCAAAACAACCTCGTCCACGATGTCGAACGGAATTTCACGGTACGTTTGCTCCAACGTCAGCGCCGCATTATAGGCCGGAAGAACAACCACAACTTTTTTACCGTGAATCATACTACGAAAATAAGGGATTGCGATTAATGCCCCTCAAATTCAATGCGATATTCCATATAGACTCCCGCTGTCCACCCAAAAAAATCAGGCATCGGGTATTCATTCACTACTTGTAAGGTGCCATAATCGATATTGTATTTCTCCCAAAATTTCTGGGTGATCGAAAATTGGACTTCTACCGATTCCATGAACGATACAATAAGTTGGTTCCGCTTCATGTTGAGCATGAGGTTTATCAATTTCCCCCGACCATTAGAATAATTTCTGATTGCCTGCGCCGCGAAATGGGTCAATGGGGGCCAAGCATTGGGACTGTCCCACTGGGTTTTCCAGAACACCCGATTTGCAGCGATTGCAGAAGAATCTTTCGCCAGTGGCAAGCAAGGATACACGCCAAATTTCCCAATGTAAGTGTTAGATAACCTTGCCAAGGCAGTTTTGTTTCGAGAATTGTGCCTTGCCAATCCAACAAAATAGGGCATGAATTGGGCCGCGTTGTAATTGAAATGAATTTCTCGTTTTGCTATGTCATAATCCCAATACCATCCAGTATGTTTGTCGTAAAATAGTTTGTCTATCAATGCTTTGCGTAAATTACTTTGATGCCGCCATGCACTTGATTTTTTGCGCTCCTTCAGGATTTTGTAGCCATTGGATAGGGTCGTTTCGCTCAAATAAAGCAAGCAGTTCAGGTCTAGTGGGGCGATAAACAAACACCGCGCATTAAACCGTGTGGTGAAATCCCATCCGCTCTCCGCCTCTGCCAGCAAGTGGTCTGATAAGAGTATTCCTTTGCCTTGTTTTTTGCCTTCCCGACTTATTAACGTATCGCGATTTAACTCAGAATAAATCGAATCGAAGCCTGGTCCCAAACGACCTTTGAGGAACTGGGCAAATCGAAGTAAAAAAGCATCGGTGGCATTGTTTCCGTAGTGATTGAGACGCAAAGCAGAGGGATGTCTGTGTGCACCATGAATGCCTTGGTATTCTTGGGGTGTTAGTCCCAAAGAACGATTCTCCATCCACCAATTATATTCCTTTTCCAATGCTTTTAAGGCAATACGTAACCAAGCGGTATCGCCAGTGACGTCAAAAATGTCGTTTACCATCGCTGCGAGTAAGGGTGGTTGACTTCGATTTGTCATCGAAAAACGATTTGCATTGGGGATAAATCCGAACCGATTTACAAGGTAAATCAAGTTGTTGCAATTGTTAATGGCTTGTTGGATGGCATCTTTTTCGTCGGGGGTTGCATCGCCGTCTCGTTGTGGGTGATTGCCGTAGGTGAGTAATCCGCAATTGATGAAATAACTGTCCCAATAGTACATTTCGCGGAACATTTGATTGCCCGACAAAGTTGGGGTAGAATATGGGTTCGGCAGTCCTATGAAATCAGCCGAATCATACGTCAATGATCGAACGCTCTTCTTCCAATTTGCAATGTAATATTTCTGAGCTTCGGCTATATAAGGCTCAGCCGGGATTGCTTTCTGTGCGCCTAATGGTTTGAACAACAAAAACGAAACAAGCCAGAAAAGACTACTGAACTGAATCGAAAAAGTTGCATTACGCCCGCACTGCATGCCTCAAAATTAAGGGTATCGAAGTGCTTTTGTGAAGTTTGGTTAAATCAAGGCCGCAATTCCATCCCACAGGGCGATTCTTGCAGTTAACGCTTCTTGAGCTGTCTCAGTGGCTTCTGACCACTTCTGAGCATCCTCGCCGCAAACATGGCTAAGCATCAACGCAGAAAGACCCGCATGATGGTCACCATCCAATTCGATATGCCTTTCCAAATAATAAATCAGCGTATTGAAATTCTGCCCGTTTGCATTGAGCTCTTTTACCATCGCCAAGAACATATCTGGAATCAAATCTTCTCTACCAAAGGCAAATGCTGCTGCCACTTCGTGTAATTTATTCCTGTCGATGATTCTAAATGTAGTGCCGATGAAATCCTTCGCCGAACTTGGAACATCACTTTGCTCAATTGCCATTCTTAATTCAGTGCCCTCAGCAATGCGATTTACCAATTGGTCGATGCCTTCGAACGATGCGCCCGCCTCTGACATCGCACGTTTATATAACTCAAAATGACTGATATGTCCGCCGTTTGGATCTTCATCGCTCTCTTCGCCCAAAACGATTTCATTGATAAAAAAGCGCAATTCTGCTGTGCTTTTGG
>CAJBVU010000152.1 GCA_903959115.1 uncultured Bacteroidota bacterium | reverse complement strand
TTAGCTAGGGTAATTCCATAATCCTCAAATTCACCAACCACGTTAACTCCACATGCTGAATTGGCAAAAGAACCGTAAGATACCGCCACACGCATACGTGTAACTCCTTCAAAACAATCTTTCAAATCTGGGACACGAAACTTATTGCTCGCTTTTGTGCCAGAAATTGAACCGCTGTTTAATACCAATTCATCGTCAGAAAATACCCCATCAATGTTATAATCAACCCATGCCTTGAAATTGGCATCGTTTGCGTTGGTACGTCTCGTCGCGATTACTGTGTAGAACGAACCATAACTCAAGGCATTGTTATATTGATCTGTATAATCTGAATAAGCCGTCAGTCCAACATCCGATGCATTTTCTAACAAACTCACAGTGTCCTGGAACAATTCCACTTTAGAAATTGCAACGTCAGACGACAACATATCTGTAACGGGTACACAGTATTTAACCGCAATTACATATTTGGTTTTGATGATCTTTTTCTCGGTAGCAGTTCTTCCACCCGGTGTGCTCCATGCACGCAAGGTAAATGTATAAGCTCCACCAGCATTGAATACCAATTTGGGGTTTCTTGAATTGATTGTTGTTCCACCCACTAAGCTATACGTAGCTGGGTATATACTCCATTCAAAGTTTGAAGCATAATCCGTTTTGGTTGTGATAGAAATTGCTTCGCCTACTTTTGGACGAAGGTTTGACGCCGCAAAATCTACGACTCCAGGAGCTGTAGGCGTATTGACAGTAATCTTATTGCAGAAAGTATCTATACCATTACAGATTTTAGCAATCAAACAAACATCGTATGTACCGTCAGTATAAAAGGCAGTAGTGAATACCTTAGCTTTTGCTCCATATCCGCTAGTCCCATCAATCATCCAGTCATATTCAACCTGACCTTGAGCATCTTTTACGTTACCCACAAAATCAATGCTTGTTCCGTTTCCAATTGTAGTATAAGCGACTTCATAGCCTGACTTTGGATTGGCCACTGGTAACAATTCAGAATCCCATTTGGCGATAAATCCACTGTCATTATTCGCCGAGTTAGATTCGAAGGTGATATACATTGAACCGCTAAATGCCTTTAGTGTAGAACCGCGAAACATATTCTGGTTCACACCAGTAATTCCACCGGCGGGTGTAATTTCTTTTCCGCTGGCGTCTTGACCATCATAAATACGAAGACGATCGCTTCCATCACCCAAACTCAACTTTAACTGAGTAAATGTGAAACGAATCTCTTTTGCTCCACATGGGAAAATTTGAAAATAGTCAATTGATGTTTTACGGTTGTTACCATAGTTACCGGTTTTACCACCATTGTCATATAAAATACCCCCTTGGTTAGACGCAATCTTATTTGGTCCCATATAAAATTCACCAGGAGGTACTGCTTGAATATATTTACTCTTACAAACCTTGGTACTAGGCCCAATGTCGTTTGTAGAAGTTAGACAAATATCCCACCAACCCAATTCGTCGAAAGAAAATACTGGGTTCTGAGCAGTACTAGTATATATAATAGCGCCAGAGGGTGAAGTTGCCGTCCAACTCCACTTATAAGCACCATTCGTACTCAAATCAGAAAGTTGAGTAGCGTAAAAAACTTCTACTTGATTACTTGTAGCAATAAAATCAGCAACAGGCGCAGCAGTTGGCTTCTCGATTTTTACAGATTTGACAATTGAATCCTTCATTCCGCAGAATTGTTGTACCAATTTCACGTTGTAATACCCAGTATTGGCCCAAGATCCTTTACCCTTTGACCCAGTACCAACGATAGAAGTTCCACTTTGAAAAGTCCAGTTTTGAGCATACGCAGAATTCGTTGCTGTTGAGTTAAAAGTAATTGGCGTTTTTATAAAATTAGGACCCACCGGAACCGCAAAATCAGCAGAGGGAGGATTTACCGCTTTGATGTTCACCTCAAAATCAAGAATATTCCCTTCGTTGGCAACTGTTCCACAACCCTGGGTGGGGGTAAAAGTTAGGTACATACAGCGTACACGCATGATTACCTTTCCCGCTTTTACACCAACGCATGGAATCGTTAAAGTGGCGGTTTTGGTTGAATTAGACGCTATTTGACCCAATGGTCCAGCAGCTTTAGAAATACACTCGGCGGCCGAAAATTGATTGTCGCCATCCAAATCAATCCATACGCCAGCATATTCCGCATAAGAACAAGTATTTTCAATGGTCATTGAAATTTCCTCACCAGGTGTGATGTCCATTACAGCACCATTGGTCATCAACTTATTACTTGTTCCAGTATTCCCACAATTCAATCCTGAAACAGAAAAGGCAGTACCTGCACTATTTTTGAATGAAACTGCGGAAAACCAATCCAGTGAGCAACCCGTTGAGTTAGTTGCGCCACAAATTTGAGCATCGGCTTGATTCATCCAGCCAACTAGTCCAAAAATACTGGCTATTAGCTTGGTTTTAGTAAAAATATATTTCATATATGTTGCTTTTTAAATAGACTGTATATGCATTAAACTCATAACATTATGGGTACTTTGCATAAAACGAACGCGCAAAATAGCGAGAATTTTCCTAAAAAATTGTCATAGTATTGCCACAAATCAGCACTTTCTCAGTACCATTCCACAATAACCGTAAGTGGATACACCCCTTTACACTAGGGAGATCACCTAAGTTTTACAACAAAAAAGAGTCTAACTAACGTCAATTTTACACTTGCGACCAAAGTCCGGCTAAATGCACTAGCACCTCACTGCTTTTTTCCATGTCCTGCACACTCACATATTCGTGCTTGCCGTGAAACGCCATTTCTCCCGTAAATAGATTCGGACAAGGCAAGCCCATAAAGCTCAAACGACTGCCATCCGTTCCACCCCTCGCCCTTGTTAACTGGCAAGGAATCCCGGCCATCTCAATCGCCTTCACCGCCAACGAGGAAATTCTAGGATCCAAATCCACTACCTCCTTCATGTTGCGATATTGTTCCTTCACCTCCATTTTGGCAGTTGCCCCAGGAAAACGAGAACCAACATCGTTCATGATCCCTTCCAAACGAGCTTCATGTACGAATAAATTGGCTGTTTTGAAATCTCTAACAATAAACTGAACCCATGCATGCTCGGCAACGCCGCCCATCGTAACAGGATGGACAAAACCTTGGGTGTCTTCTGTAGTTTCCGGACTCCATTCACCCTTGGGCAAAGCCGACATAAAATCACCTGCAATCTTTAACGCGTTCACCAACTTGTCCTTTGCATAGCCAGGATGCGCACTCACTCCGTAAAAATGAACCTTCGCCCCATCAGCGCTAAAGGTCTCGTCTTCATAACAACCCCTCTCACCCGCATCTAATGTATATCCGATCGTTGCACCCAATTTTTCGATATTCACTTTGTCAACACCACGGCCAATTTCCTCATCTGGTGTAAATAGTATTTTGATGGCCCCATGAGGTAGTTCTGGATTCAACAACATGTGCTGCACAAAATCCATAATCACCGCCACACCCGCCTTATCGTCCGCACCCAACAAAGTAGTTCCACTCGCCGTAACAATGTCATCCCCAATTCGCTCCAATAAATACGGATGATCCTTGGGCGATATCACCTGCGACGTATCATCGGGCAACACCAAATCCTGCCCCTGATAATTTCTGTGAACCAATGGCTTAACCCCTTCCCCAGTGCAATCCGGCGAAGTATCCACGTGGGCACAAAAACACAAAACCGGCACTTCATGGCCCACATTCGAAGGCAACGTAGCATACACATATCCGTATTCATCCAAATGAGCATCGGACAATCCCATTTCTAATAACTCTTTCACCAAAACGCGCGAAAGATCCTTCTGCTTTTCAGTACTCGGTTGGGTTGGACTATTTGGATCACTCTGGGTATCGATCTTTACGTATTCGCAAAAGCGAGCTTCAATGGTTTTCATTTTTTGATTCAGATGATGTTGGTGAATTTAAAACTCTAAATATTTAAATTACGATATAATGTTACGCTACAATGACGATTGATTGACAAAAATTTCAGATGATAGATCTACTTATACCAAATCGGTTAAACTCATCTCCAAAGCTTTAGCGCTCATGCCCGTACTCTTTGGATTAAATTGATGCAAACGCATCACACTGGATTTGATGATAGCACTCACATCTTTGAAAATGGCGACATCCGTCACTTCCGCATCCTGCTTCATCAAATAACCGAACACCCTCGCCATACCGCAGTTGGCCATAAAATCAGGAATCACCGCAAATTGAGAATCCGCCAATGTGCTAATCGGTCCCATAAATATCTCCTTATCCGCAAAAGGTACATTTGCTCCACAACTCACCACCTCAATTCCCGCTCTTCCCATGCGCAAAACCTGGTCCTCAGTTACCAATCTCGATGCGGCCCCCGGAATAAAAATCTCAGCCGGCATATCCCAAATCCTCTCGTTGACTTCTTCAAACGATAACATATTTGGCGCATTCAAAGCATTTCCATTTCGGTTATTAAACAACTCCACAATCTCGTCGTGACCCAAACCCTTTGGTTCGATAATGCCACCCACCCGATCAATAATTCCGCCAATGCGAACGCCATATTTGGTCAGATAGAAAGCCGCAGCCGCAGCCACATTTCCCCATCCCTGAATGATCGCCAATTTGCCATCCATAAATCCGCCATAAACCTCGTAATAATGTCGCACAGCCTCAGCCACACCCCAACCCGTAATCATATCGGCGATGGTATAATTCTTACTTAAATCGGGCGTTAAACGTGCATCGATTATCGGCAACAAAACCCCTGTCTGCAAACGCGAAATCGCTTTCAACTTCTCTTCCGCACTGTACGATGTCAAATGTCCATTCACAACCCCTTCCTGAGGATGCAAAATGCCCAAATTTGCTGTCATCGGAATCACCTCGTGAATCTCATCCACGTTTAGGTCGCCCCCGGTTCCGTAATAGTTCTTCAACAACGGACGCACTGCCTTATACCAACGCTCCAACACCCCTTTTTTGCGAGGATCGGCCGGATCAAAATTGATACCGCTTTTTGCACCACCAATTGGCGGACCGGCGATGGTAAATTTCACTTCCATCGTCTTTGCCAAACTCTCCACTTCGCGTTGATCAAGACCCTTGCGCATCCGAGTTCCACCACCGGCAGCACCCCCACGCAAAGAATTAATCACAACCCAACCTTCCGCTTCGGTTTCACTGTCCTTCCAAGCAAATACAATCTCAGGTTGTTTGCCTTCAAATTTTTCTATCAGTTTTTCAAGTTTCACGATACTATTTTTATCTAATTTACTAAGAACTATAAAATCAATTTCCGTTTATTTCCTTCATCAATCCACTAAAATCGCCATCCAACGACCCCGCAACCCAGTCCTGCGATGCTCCCGTAGCGCTGCTCAAAGTATTGCAAACATTGTGAACACGCATCGCACCCAACAAAGCAAAAATCATCGCTTCCTTATAATTCACCATATTGGCATCGGGCACCACAACGTTACAATCCATCTCCGAACGCAAGTGATCCACCAAACTCGCATTGAATGCGCCACCGCCGGTAACCAAAATCGAACAATCTTGCATCGGTTTCTCCGCGATAGATTCCACCGCCTTCCTCACCTGAACCGCAATGTGCATCACCAAAGTCTTCATCCGATCTTCCACACTCAAATCATCGAACTCGCGAACGATATGCCAAAAATTCTTGTTGATCCACTCCCTGCCCAAACTCTTGGGATATCCCATTCCGTAAAATTCAATTTCATTCAACGCATTCAACAAAGTATAATCAATCACTCCCGCCTCAGCCAGCGCACCATCTTCGTCGTACTGCAAATCCCTCTCCCTGGCCAAACGATTCAATACGATGTTACAAGGTGCGATATCAAAAGCGATGCGTTTCCCTTGATGCGATGCAGAAATGTTGCAAAATCCGCCCAAGTTCAAACAAAAATCATACTGGCCAAATAAAGCTTGATCACCCATGCCAACCAAAGGCGCACCTTGACCGCCCAAGCCCACGTCGGCCCGACGAAAATTGGAGACTACGGGAACCTTCGCAAAAGCATTTAATGTGGCCCCATCGCCAATTTGAGCCGTTATCCAACTCTTTGGAGTATGAAAAATTGTATGTCCGTGTGAGGCGATAAGGTCGGCGGTTTGACCAGTTTCGTTAAAAAAAGCAGAAGCCAATTCACCCAAATATCGACCATAAAATACATCTGTTTTGGCATAGACTTCGGCGTTTTGGTAGCGGAGCTGACTCAAACGAACGCGCCAAGATTCATTATAGGGCACTGTAACCCCTTGAATTATTTGCGATTGCCAGCCATCAGATGTCTTTTTGACATCGCAAAGGGCCAAATCAACCCCATCCATGCTGGTCCCACTCATGATTCCTAATACCTTCATTTTTATTCCTAAATTTTGTTGAGAATCTGATGCAAAAATAGGAACGATTTACAGCGGTTTCACCGATAATTTTTGTATCTCTGCAATTTAGAGTTACGAATACTATGGAACGAAAGCATTTTTTAACCCTCGGCGCCGGCCTAACGGTTGGTGGACTCATAGGAAAATCAGCACTTAACGGCGAGAAAATTTCTGGTGCTAAAACGAAAATATCGGACCTCAAATTCGACCTCGAAAAGCCTTTTCCGATTTCGGCGGAGGGCGATGTAAATCATCCTGAACAGGATGGCCCGTATTGGGATTTTATTAGAACGCTGTTTCCACTGAAATCCGATTTAACATTCCTAAACAATGGAACGATGGGTATTACGCCATACCCGGTGCTGGAGGCACTCAATAAAAGTTTTCATCACATCGCAGAAAATGGCGCTTACCCCATGCACGATGGTAGTTTTGAAGAGAATCTCGGTCAGATTTTGGGATGTAAAGGCAGCGAATTGGCAATCACTAAAAACGTAAGCGAAGGCGTGAATTTGGCGTGCAGAGCCATTAGCTTAAAGAAGGGCGACGAGGTAATTATTACGTTGCACGAACACGTGGGTGGATGTGCTGCTTGGCTGTATCGTGCCAAAACAGAAGGCATCGTTTTAAAATTGGCCACTTTGGGTGCTACCGCCGAAGAAACGTTGAATAATATCAAAGCCGTAAAAACCAAAAATACGAAGGTGATTGCAGTACCTCATATTCCTTGCACGATTGGACAAGTTCTACCCGTGAATGAGATTTGTGCTTGGGCTAAAGCAAACGGAATTATCAGCGCCATAGACGGTGCTCACCCGCTTGGAATGTTGCAAATGAATCTAAAGGAAATGGGTTGCGATTACTACAGCGGATGCTTCCACAAATGGCTGTTAGGCCCCATTGGAACTGGCTTTTTCTATGCCTCTGAAGAGATCTTGTCGCACTCAGCAATTCATCACGTGGCGGCTTATAGCGTGGACAAATTCGACATGAGTACTACACCTCCGAGCATGGGGGAGTTGGTGAATAAAACGGCTCGATATAGTTACGGAACTTTCCCTGGCCCTATGTACGATGGCGCCAAAGCTGCGATGCAATTCTACCAGAAAATCGGACCGGCGTTGATAGAAAAACGGGTGAAATATTTAAGCAAAGAGGTTATGAATGGTCTGATGGAAATCAACAACAATCCTAGTTTAAAATTTCCTGTGATCGACCCTTCACGGAGCCAAAACGGGGTGGATAATTCTTCAAACAGTTCATTACCGGTTGCATGGAAAATGCACCATAGTCAAGGGCCTGTAATTGAAGTCCTTACACCTTCCGAAGATGCATCGCGCGGCGCACAGGTCGGCTTCAGAATACACCAACATCCGAGCAAAATTGTAGCGGCAAATATCCAATCCACAATCGCTGAAACGCCTCTTTCAAAATCGACAGAAAACCAAACGGGGGTGCCCGGAACATCTACCCCGCAAGCCTCGCAACGATTTTGCGATTTTGCACGAAAAAACAATGTAATATTGCGATATGTAGCGGAAAACAACATCCATTGTGTTCGCGTTTCTACCCACTATTACAACAACAAAAAGGACATTAATCGATTCTTTGAAGTACTTCAATTGTTCTTAAAGGAAGAAGGTTGGATGTGATTATTTTTCTATTCATCTGATTCGGTGGACATTTTTAAAAAGTAGGCAGATTCATGGAATTACAGAAAACGATAGATCAAGCAATCGACATTCTACGTCGTTGGGAGCAAGG
>CAJBVU010000151.1 GCA_903959115.1 uncultured Bacteroidota bacterium | reverse complement strand
TTTACCACTATTGCCATGCATGTGCCAACCGCCACCATTTAAACCATAGTCGGCATATAATTGCTTTCCAATTTTTCTAGACAAAATATCTGAGAAGTTTTGGCTACATAAAAACCAAAATGCGTTATAGGTTAGTTTAGGAAAACGATCCCAAAAATTCATTGTGCGTTTGACCTCAATCGGGTTATCGTAACGATACCAGCGGTCATCATTATAATCTGGAAACTCTTCAACCAATCCATTTGCAAAACTTTCATTGAAGAAATCATCAATAACAATATGGCTAAATGGTTCGGTTTCAATCGGAGTTGATAGAATTTTATCTATTGTCTCAGGATTAAACATTATTTTTTCCCCAAAGTATTTCTTACCCAATTTTGATTTGCAGTGTACCACTCAATAGTTTTCTCAATACCTTCTTCAAAACTGACCTTCGGTTTCCATCCAAGTTCTTCTTGAATTTTAATACTATTAATATCGTATCTAAAATCATGACCCTTACGATCTTCAACGAACTCAAAGTTTTCAAAGACGTTTAGATTCATTTTATTTAGAATAGTCTTTACGATTTCTAAATTTGGTTGAGGATCGTCTCCGCCAATATTATATTTTTGACCAGACTTACCTTTGAATAGAACTGCACACAATGCAGCGCAATGGTCTTCAACATACAACCAATCTCGAATGTTCATACCATTACCATAAACGGGAACCTTCATATAATTTAGAGCTCTGTTTATGATTGTGGGAATAAACTTTTCTGGATGCTGATATGGTCCATAGTTATTTGAACAGTTTGTAATTACAGTATCAAGACCAAAGGTTTCATGATATGCCTGTACGAAATGGTCTGATGCTGCTTTACTTGCAGAATATGGTGAGCGAGGATCGTATGGAGTCTTTTCAGTAAATGGCGCTCCATATTCATCTAGAGAACCATAAACTTCATCAGTTGATACATGAAGGAATCGAATAGGATAATTTTGTTTTTTGACTGCTTCAAGTAAATTTACTGTGCCATTGACGTTTGTGGTAACGAACGGCATAGAGTCTTCGATTGAACGGTCAACATGACTCTCAGCTGCAAATTGAATTACCGCTGTAGGTTTATGGTTGTTAAAAATTTGATTAAGATGGTTCTTATCGCAGATATCTGTTCTAGTGAAGATGTATCTTGCGTCGAATTGATATGCGCTCAAATTTGTTTGATTGCCTGCATAAGTTAGCAGGTCGAGATTTATGACTCTAATATCATCATAATTTTTCAGCAGATAACGAATAAAGTTGCTGCCGATAAAACCGCAGCCACCTGTCACTATAACATTATTCATAAAACTCCAATCAGTTCACTTTAATTGTTTGGTACTCAACCTTTGCGTTAGCTGGTCGACCTTCGTATTTAGGAAGTGCTAAACGAACCTTTCCTGCGATAATAGGTTCGTGGTTCGTAATAGTATCATGAACATGTGAACCATTTTCTTTAATGGTAACAATATGGCGAGCAGTTCCTTTCTGACCATATCCAAACTTACCATGTCCTGTAGCGGCTTCATGATGAATATGTTTCAACAAACCAGGATGCGCTTCATGAACAGCATCAATTACTGCTTGCGCTTCTTTTAACATACCAATCTGTTTCGCCTTAGATTTATTTTTAGTTGCATGCATATGTTCGGCTACTGCGCGAATAGCACCCATAACGTGGTCTTTATGCTCTTGCGTAAATTTTCTGTTCGTCTTCATATGTTCATCAGTAGCATGGTCATATGTAGCGAGCATTTCTTCAGGCTCTGCTGACATTAGTTGAGCCTTACCTTTCTTTAGAGAAATACTATGGTGGTCACCAGAAGTATGGTCGCCAATAATAACGTCAGACTTAGAAGTTGCTGCTGCGGTGTTTGGCTTTGATCCGTTCTTTTTCCAAACATCAGTCAATACTCCACGATCGCCACCAACAGCTCTCGCCTTCATCTTTTTCTTTACTGCTTCTTGAAAGGATGGATGGTTGGCTATAGCATGAACGGCATCTGCTACATGATGTAACTCTTTATAGTATGCTTCATGGTCTCGCTTACCATTAGTAAATCCTTCCTTCGGTGCATTATGCGCATTTAAAGGATGAGTGATATCATCCTTCGCTCTTTCTATCTCAAGTCTAATCGTATCTGAATTATCATGCGCGAAATGCTGTCTCGCTTCAGGCGATGAAACTACATGATTCCATAGATGCGTAAACGCATGCTCATCGTTATACCCTGAACTTGTTGCTTCGCTTAGAAAAGATAGAAAGTCTGACATTTTATGTTCCTGGCTTTAATTTAAATGATAAACCTTTATTCTTTGGTCTTTCGTAA
>CAJBVU010000150.1 GCA_903959115.1 uncultured Bacteroidota bacterium | reverse complement strand
TTCTAAGTTGTATCGAGAGAATCCAGATCTCCATCAATTTGACCAATTTTCTAACAAAGGAAATGAAATCGCCTTTGGAACAATCGGCAACGCATCGTCGTCTGAAGGAATTTTCTGGGAAGTGATGAATGCCGCTTGTGTAATGCAAGTCCCTCTATTGATGAGTCTTTGGGATGATGGCTACGGCATCTCCGTCCATGCAAAATATCAAACAGCAAAAGAAAATATCGCTGCATTAATGCGCGGTTTCCAAAGCAATGAAGAAGGAAAAGGGTTAGAACTCTTAACCGCTCGCGGTTGGAACTACCCCGAATTATGTCAGGTTTACAAACAAGCAGCCGATATCTGTCGTGAAAAGCATACGCCCGTTTTAGTTCACGTCACCGAAGTAACCCAGCCCCAAGGCCACTCTACTTCAGGCAGTCATGAACGATATAAGAGCAAGGAACGCCTCGATTGGGAAACTGAATTCGACGGAATTGTTAAAATGCGACAATGGATTATCGGGCAAGGTTTGGCAACAGAAGAGGTGATCAATAACCTAGAAACTACAGCCACCCAATCGGTAAAAGATGCGCAAAAACAAGCGTGGACAGATTTCCTTGAACCAATAAAATCTGAGGTAAGTGAGTTGATTGACTTGTTAAACCAATTGGCTCCAACCCTTTCCCCCGAATTAACTGCAATCGCAAAAGACCTCAGCGATGCCAAAGACCCAATCCGCCGTGATATGGGCGTGGCAATTCATAAAGCACTTAGAATTTCAATTAATGCGAGTGTTTCGGCGCGACAACCACTGTTGGATTATTTGAAGAAATTCGAAGCTATCAATTGCAGCCGATATAGCAGTCACGTTTACAGCGAAAGTGAAAATAGCGTCCTCAATGTTGCAGAAGTGCCTGCTCTACTTTCAGACGAAATTGTAGATGGTTATCAAGTTGTTCGTGCCTGTTTCGATGCAAATCTTGAGCGCGATCCTCGCGTTTTTGCCTTCGGAGAAGATGTCGGAAAAATTGGCGATGTAAACCAAGGTTTCTCGGGCATGCAAGAGAAATATGGTGAATTGCGCGTAACCGATAAAGGAATCAGAGAATGGAGTATCATTGGTGAAGGCATCGGCGCGGCGATGAGAGGACTCAGACCCATCGCAGAAATCCAATATCTAGATTACCTTTTGTACGCTTTGGAACCCATGAGTGATGATATCGCTACGATGCAGTATCGAACGAAAGGCGGACAAAAAACACCCATTATCATACGTACCAGAGGACACCGTTTGGAAGGCATTTGGCACTCCGGAAGCCCCATGGGAATGATCATTCACGCCGTGAG
This sequence comes from uncultured Bacteroidota bacterium, assembly GCA_903959115.1. Taxonomy (GTDB): domain Bacteria; phylum Bacteroidota; class Bacteroidia; order NS11-12g; family UBA955; genus UBA955. Next base: position 7,941 of record CAJBVU010000150.1, on the reverse strand, counting down.
GGGAATGCATGTTTGTGTACCAAGAAACATGACCCAAGCCGCTGGAATGTATAACACATTGCTTCGCTCTGATGAGCCTGCATTGGTCATCGAATGTCTGAACGGATATCGCATCAAAGAGAAATTACCGAGCAATATTGGAGAATTTACCGTGCCCTTTGGTCGCCCCGATATCCTAAGATTTGGTGAGGATGTTACACTCGTAACCTATGGCTCTTGCTGCAGAATTGCTCAAGAAGCTTGCGATCTTCTGGCCGAGCACGGCATTCGTGTGGAACTAATCGACGTGCAAACCCTGTTGCCGTTTGACATCAATCACAGCATCGTGGAGAGTTTGAAATCCACCAACAGAATTGTATTCCTCGATGAGGATGTTCCCGGTGGAGCCACATCCTATATGATGCAGCAAGTGCTTGAAATTCAAGGGGGTTACAAACATTTGGATAGCACCCCAATTACAATCACCGCCAACGAACACCGTCCAGCTTATGGTAGTGATGGCGATTACTTCAGCAAGCCTTCGGTTGACACTGTTTTCAGCAAAATTTATCAGATGATGCACGAGAGCAATCCTACCAAATGGCCAAGTTTGTTATAAAAACCACTTTTTTCTTGGTGTAAAGCCATGTGAATTGCTCAGTAATTGTAGCAGTTCCATAGTTTTTAACGAAATTTGCTGGACAGTGAATACCAACTTTCCTTCTTTATTCAGACTCTCTGGCCTTGAGCCGTTCACACTCACAAGTGAAACCAACTTCGTAAACATCGGTGAACGTACCAATGTCACCGGAAGCCGTCAGTTCGCAAAAATGATCCTAGCCGGAGATTACAACCGCGGTTTGGACGTGGCTAGACAGCAGGTTGAAAACGGCGCCCAAGTCATAGATGTCAACATGGATGAAGGGATGCTCGATGGCAAAGAAGCTATGGTAACATTCCTGAATTTAATTGCCGCTGAACCAGATATTTCGCGCGTTCCCTTGATGATCGACTCCAGCAAATGGGAAGTCATTGAAGCCGGTTTGAAATGTCTCCAAGGAAAAGGCATCGTGAATTCAATTTCACTCAAAGACGGAGAAGAAGCCTTCATTCAAAAAGCCAAATTGGTACATCGCTATGGCGCCGCAGTGGTAGTAATGGCCTTCGATGAAACCGGTCAGGCCGATAGCTTTCAGCGCAAAATCGATGTTTGTAAACGCAGCTACGATGTCTTAAAAAGCATCGGATTCCCAGTAAACGACATCATCTTTGATCCCAATATTTTAACCGTTGCAACGGGAATTGATGAACACAACAATTATGCAGTAGACTTTATCAATGCCACCCGTTGGATTAAACAAAACCTTCCGGGAGCCAAAGTATCTGGAGGTGTTTCCAATATCAGTTTCTCTTTCCGCGGGAACGACCGTGTGAGAGAAGCAATGCACTCAGCATTTTTGTATCACGCCATCAAAGCCGGCCTTGATATGGGAATTGTGAATGCTGGAATGGTGGAAGTATACGATGAAATTCCAAAAGACCTTCTCGAACACGTTGAGGATGTTTTGATGAATCGCAGAGACGATGCTACCGAACGATTGGTGACATTGGCCGATCAGTTCAAAGGCAAAAAGGAAGAGAAAGTTGAGGAAACTCAAGCTTGGCGTTTAACCAGTGTGGAAGAGCGATTGAGTCATAGTTTGATCAAAGGGATTACCGAATTCATCGACGAAGACACAGAAGAAGCATTTCAGAAATACAAAGAAGCCCTGCACGTAATTGAAGGACCTTTGATGGATGGCATGAACCACGTGGGTGATTTATTTGGCGCCGGAAAAATGTTCCTTCCACAGGTTGTGAAAAGTGCAAGGGTTATGAAAAAATCCGTGGCCTACCTACAGCCCTATTTAGAAGCCCAAAAAGCCCTCAACCCCAATGCAAAACCCCAAGGTAAAATCTTGATGGCCACCGTAAAAGGGGATGTACACGATATCGGTAAAAACATCGTAGGGGTAGTTTTGGCTTGTAATAATTACGAAATTAAAGACATCGGTGTGATGGTTCCCGCCGATAAAATATTGGATGAGGCCCAAGCTTGGGGTGCAGATATCATTGGACTTTCTGGTTTGATTACGCCCAGTTTGGATGAAATGGTGCATGTGGCCAAAGAGATGACAAGGCGCGGAATGACAACCCCGTTGTTGATTGGTGGTGCCACAACCTCTAGAATTCACACAGCCGTGAAAATTTCACCGGTCTACGCACATCCAATTGTCCATGTTTTGGATGCGTCGCGTTCAGTACCCGTTGCTGGAAGTTTGTTGGGCGATGAAACCAAAGCCGATTTCGCCAAAAAAATCAAAGACGAATATGTAGCCTTGGCTGAAAATCACGCCAAACGACAGTCAACCAAAGATTTAATAACCATTGAAGATGCCATCGCCAATCGTTGGAAACACGATGGTGTTGTGGTAGAACCCAAACAAATAGGCATCCACGCCATTGAAGTTCCCTTATCTGAACTCGTTGATACCATCGACTGGACACCTTTCTTCCAAACATGGGAATTGGCCGGTCAATACCCCGCAATCTTAGAAGACGAAATCGTAGGATCTGAAGCCAAGAAATTGCTTCACGATGCCAAAACGATGCTACACGATTTGGTTGATAACCAAAAATTAAGCGCCAAAGGCGTTTGGTATATTTTACCTGCCAAGAAATTTGGTGAAGATGTGGCAGTATATCATTCCGCAGAGGAAGCAAAGAATGATATGGATGGATCAGAGGCATTGGAAACCTTCCACTTCTTGCGTCAACAACGTAAAATGGCCGGCGGCTTGCCAAACTATTCTCTGGTAGATTTTATCGCCGATGATCAAGTGGATTACTTTGGAGGATTCGCAGTAACAACTGGAATCGGTTTAGAGCCCATTGTGGCTGCTTTTGAGGCCCAGTACGACGATTATCAATCGATCATGGCCAAAGCCCTAGCAGACCGTTTGGCTGAGAGTTTTGCAGAGGTATTGCATCAAAAAGTAAGAACTCAATTCTGGGGTTACACCGATGAGGCCCAGTTGAGCAACGAAGACCTCATCCGCGAAAAATACCAGGGCATCCGGCCTGCGCCCGGCTACCCCGCCTGTCCAGACCACACAGAAAAATCTACGTTATTTAACCTACTTGGCGCACCAGAATCTGCAGGCATCATCTTAACCGAATCGATGGCCATGCTACCCGCTGCCTCCGTCAGCGGCTGGTATTTTGCCCACCCCCAAAGTAAATACTTCGGACTGGGTAAAATTAACAAAGACCAAGTGGTGTTATACGCAGAGAGCAAAGGGATGGATTTGGAAACCGCGGAACGCTGGCTCAGCCCCGTACTTGCTTATTAATTTCTAATTATCCCCCTTTAGGAATTCTGTTGAACTTTCCATTGAAGAAATGGGAGTAACGATAAATGCTATTTATTTTTTGAATGGATTCGAATAGGCCGGATTCTTGATAAATTCGGTATCGGTCATCGTTAATAAGTATGCCTTCAAATCGGCTTTCTGCTGCTTAGAAAGTAGCAATTGTTGGTTGTTGTGCGCCGTTATCATCGGACTAATTGTGGGCGATTGAAAGTTTATTTTATCGCTGTAATGATCTATCACCTGGTCCAACGTCGCAAACCTACCGTCGTGCATATAAGGCCCGGTCAAAGAAATATTTAATAGCGTAGGTGTCTTGAACAATCCTCTATCCATTGGATTATTTGTGATTGCACCATAACCCTTATCACTGAAACTTCCATCCAAACCATTGTTGGCGATTCCTCCCATATCTGGGTTGTTCTGTTGGGCCAGCGCCCCGCCATGACAGTGGAAACAATCGGCGCCGGTTGTTAAGCCTGTAGAGACATCAAAATTTACCAATCCATTGAATAGTAGAGCACCCCGCTTTTCCTCATCGTTTAGCAATGAGAAACGGCCCGGAAAGAATTTATTGAATAAGCTGTTTTGACTCACAATCGACAGTAGAAACTGCTCTAGTGCCTTTGACATGTCGAATACATTGGGTTCGCTGCCAAAAGCTTTGTCGAAATACTCAATATAACGCTTCGCCTTTCCCAATCGCTTTGTTAGCAAGGGCAAGGTCATGGCCATCTCATTATGGGCCTGAATGGGCTCAAAAACCAAATCCCTTAGGGTAGTTTGGCGTGCATCCCAAAAAAACTTCTTACTATAGGCTAAGTTAATAAGACTCGATGAATTACGCCCCGTTTTTAGACCATAAATACCATTGCTAAAACTCACTGGATCCGCAAATGCATTTTGTTGTCGATGGCAATTTCCGCAGCTCACCGAACTATCAAACGACAAAATCGGATCGTAAAACAACATCCGACCCAAGAAAATACCTTCTTCAGTGAAAGGGTTGTCAGATGGCAGATTGGGAAGACCAAATTTACTGACTGGGAAAATAGAAGTGGGATCAATGGCCGTAGGGACATATTTTGTTCCCCCTTGATTGACCAACGGATCTTTGGGATCTTTTCTACAAGCAGAAAAAACCAATACCAAAGCGAGTCCAAGCCAAATTCTATTTTTCATTACACTTATGGAGTGGGTACTTCAAACGCTTTAAAATCTGTAATATTTGACAACAAACGAGCCATTAAAGCTGCCTCTTTAGTGCCTTCAGAATGAGAAACTGCACCTTTTTTTAATTCCACGCCTTGAAACAACTTATTGACATGATAATTGAAAACGACTTTTGTCAAATTGATCGCAGTAACGTTAATCAAGCCCGTGTTACCACCAATAGCACCAACGGGAACGATGAATTCACGTTTCATCACATCCGTGGCGGCATGAAAACTCATCCCTTTGTTAAATATAGCCGTTAGACTATCTTTATAGTTACCGTCGATGGCTTGGAAGATATATCCTCCGGCCCAACCCCAATGCATACCCGTTAAATTACCATTTAATGGATGCTCAGGTCCCCATTGATTTGGATCTCCATGGTTCACCGCAGAATCTAAACCGAATGTAAACTTCACGGCCTTGTATGAACCTTGAGGTACTTCGTAATCAAATTGAGTGCGACCCTTCTTAAAATCAATCCACTGATAACCATCCCCCAACAACAACTCGGTTCCGTCTTCTTTTACCAAAGATAGTTTGGAGATGATCATTCCAAAATTGAGGAATTGTATGTATTCCGGTTGAGTGGCGGTATTTTTGACATACCCCGACAAAAAAGTGAGTGGCTGACCGTCCCACAAAGCGGCAAAGTTCAATTGTACCCCTGTTTTAATAGGAGCCGGCGGCGGGTCGATCGGTTTTTCACCACAAGACTGAATACCAATGACCATAATAATCGAAACCGCGATAATGCCCAAAAACCATTTATTTAATTTCACCATCATTGTTTTATCAGTTTATACGAATATACAAAATTACCATCGTTAATTCTAAGGAAATAAGGTCCAGACGACATGTTCTCTAGGTCCACCATGAATACGCTTGTTGCTCTGCCGGAGGTTCCACCCGTCATCATTTTTTGTCCCAAGGCATTATACAACTCAAAATCTATTACAGATGGATTTCGAGCGAAAATTTGAAATGAACTCTGGGCAGGATTTGGGAAAATCACAAATGCCTTCTGTTGTACTTTATTCAAATTCATACCCCCCACGCTGGCTTTGGCCAACACTCTAACATTGGGGTCAAAAATCATCGTATCAACTTGAAATGGCATCCGGATTTTTATAGATTCACTCAAAGTTTTGGGTTCCCAAATAATCAAGGAATCCCGCCCTTCTCCTCGGACCAAAACCGGCACCTTGATATGCCAAAAAGGGACGCTGCTATGTGAAGGCGTTTGATCACATTGGATAGTAAGTTGATCTCCTTTTTGCTTCCAATTGATCTTTAAATAGGGAAATCCTTCCCCAAAATACCATTGCTTAAAAAATGTATCCAGATTACGGCCGCTGGCTTGTTCCATGCACTGCTCCAACGATGTTGTTGTGCCAAATCCGTAACTTCTACCGGTACCGGTAAGATAAATCCTGCAACCCAAAAAGAAAGCCGAATCACCTATTTTATCCCTGAGCATATGCAAAACCCAAGCACCTTTGTTGTAGGTTAGTCTGCCGTTAAACAGACTTCCTACATTCAGCGTGTCCTTAGGAAAAACACATCCATCATCTTTACCTGTTACATCGCCACGCATGCCACGCAATCGCTGCAACCATTCTGATTTGGGTCGAAGATATTCAAAAGTAACTGCCGTTAAATACGTCGCAAATCCCTCATTCAACCACAAATCTTGCCAAGTAGCGCACGTCACTTTATCACCAAACCACTGATGTGCCAATTCATGCGCCATCAAATCGAAAGAAAAATTCACCATGAAACTCATGGTTTGATGCTCCATTCCCCCACCCCATGTAAATTGGGCGTGACCATACTTCTCCTCCACAAAAGGATATCGACCAAATAAACTATCGAATAACCGAATCATAGGCAAGACCTGCTTGGTTTCTTGCTGTGCTGTGGCTAAAAACTGCGGAAACACATAATTGAGCACCGGCAAGGGTTTCGCTCTTCCAACCAACGGAGCATATTGGGTGTACTGGGCATAGTTCGTCACCGCTATAGCCACCAAATACGTCGCAATAGGATAACGATGTTTCCAAACCATCAAATGTGTGGTATCGTTAATCACCTGGTCCCTGATCACAACCCCATTCGAGGCCGCGAGCAACCCCGTATCAGTGTAAACCCAAACATCCAAACTATCAATTTTATCGTGCAAACTTTGCTTGCAAGGCCACCAATATTGCGCACCATAGGGTTCACTCAAAGTATGGATGATAGGCCCCTTCATGTGATTGTCGATCGTGAAATAGCCAAATCCCCCCCCATTGGTGGGATTGCCTTGGTATCGAATACCCACGGAATCTCTCTCGCCCGCTTTCCATCCACCTGGCTTGTATGCATACAGATAATTGCCCGCCCTTCTATATTTTAACGACCCATCCTTTCCGTAAACATCGTCGACAGTTAGGTTTGCTGTGATATCAAATCCCACCGAATCCGTGTTGTTCACGATGGTAAAATGCGCCATCACATCACCCCTTAAATAGGCATTCCGACGCGGATTTACCCACCATTTACATCGGTTATAGTCAATTAAATAGCCATGCTTTACCCCCGAATTGGATCGGCGTTGCAGTTGATGTTCGATGCGACCGTGCTCTTTACAAATCCAATCTTCGGGCAGGGACTGACCAAAGGCAGGGAATATGCAAATCGTTAAGAGGACACAAATGAAAAAAGGACGCATATTACAAAGTTCCACCATCGGCGATGGCTTTCCAAATAGAAACCAACAAAATGGAAAATACACAAGTGATGCACAATGAAATTTACACAGTTTATCTCGCCTACCTTTGTTTTATGAAGTTTAAATGGCTGCCCCTGTTCTTGATTATTTTGTTGGGATGCATTTGGGGTAGTTCGTTTATGTTGATTAAACGCGGATTGGCCGTTTTCACTCCGATTCAGGTCGCCGGACTCAGACTTTTCCTCGCAGGGATGTTTCTAACCCCTTGGGTTTATCGATACACTTGGGGGTCAAAATCGATGATTTTGGATGAAAATACCGGCAAAAAAGTGAAGCTATTGCAACCCAAAGATTATTACTACCTCTTCATGACAGGCCTCTTGGGTAATGCCATTCCCGCCTTTTTATTCAGTACTGCGGGAAAGTTGATTCCAAGCGGACTCAGCGGTATTTTGAACGCTTTCACCCCAATGTTTACTTTAATTGTGGGTGCGCTGCTTTATAAAAGTGCATTATCAAAAAATGGATTTTTGGGCGTGTTGGTCGGTCTAATTGGTGCCGTTTTCCTATTGGGACCATCCATCCTAGGTCAAGAAGGCATGGAAATCAATTTATCGGGTGCAT
>CAJBVU010000149.1 GCA_903959115.1 uncultured Bacteroidota bacterium | reverse complement strand
CAGACGTGTGCTCTTCCGATCTGTACTATCTACACAGAGAAAAGGGCTACAAAAGGTTCTTTAATACGGTTTGGTTTTTCAATTTGGGATATAACTTAGCCATTTTCTCAGGGAATTTGGAAACCTTATTCATCGGCTGGGAAATACTAGGTATATCGTCCTTCTTGCTTATTTCATTCTATCGTGAGCGGTATTTACCAGTGAAAAATGCAGTTCGTGTTTTTTCGATTTATCGAATTGGCGATATAGGTTTGATCCTAGCGATGTGGTTGATGCATCATTTGTGGCATGAGAATATCACGTTTGCCAAATTGGTGAATTTGGAATTGGTACACGAGCACATTCAAACCCACAATTTAATTGGAGCAATGATTGCCTTGCTTCTATTGATATCGGCTTATGCCAAATCTGCACAGCTGCCATTCTCGTCCTGGTTGCCTAGAGCGATGGAAGGCCCCACACCGTCGTCAGCCATTTTCTATGGTTCCTTGAGTGTTCACTTGGGCGTCTTTTTGATGCTGAGAACTTACCCTTTCCTAGAATTTCAAACCAGCGTGAGGATTTTCATGGGAATCATGGGGGTAGTTACCTCATTTATTGCTACAAACATTGCCCGCGTTCAATCCTCTGTGAAAAGTCAGATTGCTTACGCATCGATAGCACAAATTGGGTTGATATTTACCGAAATCAGTCTGGGTTGGGTTGATTTGGCGCTATTCCATTTTTGTGGGAATGCCTTTTTAAGGACTTATCAATTGCTGGTTTCTCCTTCTGTTGTCAGCTATTTGATTCGCGAACAATTCTATAATTTCAAACAACAAGCCCATTCTAGAATTCAATGGTTGCCCAAGTCAATTGTGAATTCATTGTACGTATTGAGCATCAAAGAATTCAACTTGGAAAAATTGAATTTCCATCTGTTCTGGTCGCCATTAAAGTGGGGTGGAAGGGTATTTTCTTTTATCCGGGAACGACATGTATGGTATTTCTTTATTCCATTGATGTTCGTTGGGTTGGGGTTGTTGTATTACTTTGATCAGTTGCAACATACGTCAAGCACAGCGACCTCAATTTTCTTTGCCTTTGTAGGGTTGATTTTGGTTTTACGTGCCTTTGCAGAAAAGAAAAACGTTCGATTGGCTTGGTGGTTAATTGCATTCAATCATGGATTTATCGCGCTCGCCGTATCGTTCAATGAGCATTTTACATATAGTCATGTGGTACTTTATCTCAGTGGCGTGGTTGTGGCTGCTTTTGCAGGTCATTACGTGATTTCACTTCAAAAAAAACAAGAGGGTAATTTGCATTTACATCACTTCCAAGGACATGTTTATGAGCACAAATGGTACGCCTTGTCATTTTTGATTTGCGGATTGGCAATCAGCGGGTTCCCAATCACTCCATCATTTGTAGGTGAAGATTTGATTTTTAGTCATATTCATGAAAATCAATGGGTTCTAGCGACATGTGTTTCTGTGAGTTTTATTGTCGATGGTTTGGCGATGATTCGAATTTATTCTCGTGTATTCTTGGGTCCTCACGCCAAAACGTATCATGAGATTGCTTATCGTTCTTCTTAACAATCGGAATTATTCAGCCATACATTGGGTTTGATGATAAGATAATTATCTACATGGTCTTGTGATTTGCGCCTATCTTTGCCCCGTGAATACAGAGCAATTTAAAGATTTAAAAGGCCGTGCAGAGGCTTTGAGGAGGTATCTTTGACGTCGATAGGAAACTTGCGGAAATCGCCGACGAAGAAGAACAAACATTAGACCCAAAGTTTTGGGACGATTCAAAAAAAGCTGAATTACATCTTAAGAAAATTAAAGATAAGAAAATCTGGACCGATGCCTTTGGTAAAATCATTGGTGTCATAGAAGATTTAGGCGTGTTGGTTGAATTTCAAGAAATTGGAGAAGCCACGGCAGATGAGGTGCATGCTCAATACCTCGAGCTGATGCAAATGGTTGAAGATTTGGAGTTTAAAAATATGCTCCAAAGTGAAGAAGATCATTTGGGATGTGTACTTGAAATCAATGCGGGTGCTGGCGGAACGGAAAGTTGCGATTGGGCTCAGATGTTGATGCGTATGTATTTGATGTGGGCTGAAAAAAATGGATTTTCAATTACAGAGCTAGACCGACAGGATGGTGATGTGGCAGGGGTGAAGAGTGTTTCCTTGGAAATCAAGGGAGATTTTGCCTTTGGATATTTAAAGGGCGAAAATGGTGTGCATCGTATGGTGAGAATTTCGCCATTTGATTCAAACGCTCGACGACATACCTCCTTTGTGAGTATATATGTTTATCCGTTGGTGGATGATACCATCGAAATTGAAATTCGGCCGCAAGACGTTGAATTACACACGAGTAGATCAGGTGGTGCCGGTGGTCAGAATGTAAACAAGGTGGAAACCAAGGTTCAGTTAACGCATACGCCTACAGGTATCGTTGTGGTTTGTCAGGTTGATAGAAGTCAGCTAGGAAACCGCGAACGTGCCATGCAAATGCTGAAATCTCGCTTATACGAATTGGAGATCGCCAAAAGAAATGCTGCCCGTGCAGAAATCGAAGATGGAAAGATGAAAATCGAGTGGGGATCACAGATTCGCAACTACGTTTTCCATCCTTATAAGCTGGTGAAAGATGTCCGTACAGGCGAAGAAACTAGCAATGTTAACAACGTGATGGACGGCGATATTTGGCCATTTATCAAGAGTTATTTGTTGGCGGCCAGTGGTGGAGAATTGAAAAAGTAATTACTCGTTTAGCGCAGATTTATACGTTTCTAAACAACGATTTCTCGCAAAAGCATGGTCAACCATGGGTTTTGAATAGTTATGGGTTCCAAATTCTGGGACCCATTTTTTTATGTATTCGAAGTTTTTATCGAACTTTTCAGTTTGAAGCGTTGGATTGAACACCCTAAAGTAAGGCGCAGCATCTACACCACAACCTGCAGCCCATTGCCAACCACCATTGTTGCTCGCCAATTCAAAATCCAATAGTTTTTCAGCAAAATACGCTTCGCCCCAGCGCCAATCAATCAGTAAATGTTTTGTGAGGAAGCTAGCCACTATCATGCGGACGCGATTGTGCATGAAGCCGGTGGTATTTAATTCTCTCATGCCAGCATCTACGATGGGGTAGCCAGTATTGCCTGATTTCCACTTTTCAAATTCTGCTTCATCATTGCGCCATTGAATGCGATCGTACTGGGGTTTGAATGCATTCCCAACTACCTGAGGGAAATGCCATAAGATTTGTAGGTAGAAGTCTCTCCATATCAGCTCATTGACAAATGTCTCATTCAGTGAAAGGGCTTTTTGTAATTTTTCTCGTATGCTGATGGTGCCGAATCTGAAATGCAATCCCAACTTGCTCGTTCCACGTTCAGCTGGGAAATTTCGCTTGTTGGTGTATTCCTTGATCAGCGTTTGAGTCACCGTTTTTTCTGGGTATTCAAAATCGAACGACACAAATCCCAAATCAGCCAAGCTTGGTATGGGGAAGTTTTCAGTTTCTTTTTGATGCGATAAATGGTCGAGCTTAGTCTCGGACGGATAAAACTCAATTGTATTTTCTGCCAATTTCGCCTTCCATTTTTTGCTGTAAGGGGTGTATACCGTATATGGTTTGGTATCGTCCTTTACCACTTCTGATTTCTCAAAAATGCAAATGTCTTTAAATGATTGGAATGAAACATTCTTGTTGGCGCAAAATTGGGCGACTTCATTATCGCGATTTATCGCAGATGGTTCGTAATCTGAATTGCAAAAAACAGCGTGAGGGGTATTTTGGATGATGGCGTTTTTCCAAAGGTCTATTGGGTCTCCATGCCACACCTCTAAATCACTTCCATGACTGCGTAATTCATGTTTTATTGAGGTTATTTCACGATGCAAAAATTGAACGCGAGCATCGCGCTTGTTGGATAAACGACTTAGGATTTTGGTGTCAAATATGAATACGCATTGCACTCGCAGCTGCTTTGATTCTGCCAATTTTAGGGCTTTGTAAAGGCCGTGGTTGTCGTTGAGACGCAAATCGCGACGGAACCAAAAGTAAATAGTTTTTTGCATCAGATTTCTGGGTGACCTTGCAAATGCTGCATGGCCGAATCAATGGTTGGATATTGATAACAAAATCCTTGGCTCAATGTTTTTTGCGCCGATACATATTGGTTAGTTAATGCGATGACGGAGCGTTCGCCCCAGGCGAGTTTTATCACCCATTCCGGAATGATGGGTCGTTTTTGAATGCCTAATAAGCGAATCAATCCATTCAACCGCTTGGCAATCCAAAATTGTAATTGCAAATAAATCAAATATTTTGGTGATTTGAATGTCGGATGTTGCTCATAGGCCTTTCCAAATTCACCCTGTGTGCAGGGATTGGGCGCCACGCCGTTGTAAATGCCAGGTTGTATAGTGCCTTCAATCAAAGCGATATAGAGGTTGCACAAATCAACAATGTGAATCCAACTCCATTGGTTATCTTGATTGCCCACAGAACCAACCATGCCGCTGAGTAAGAACTGGATTTTTGCAGCCTCAACAATTTTACTTTTGTTCGATAGCACCAGTCCTGTTCGGACAACGCTCAGTGGAATTTGCTTTGTGTTATTGTTGAATAAGCTCTCTTCCCAAACTTTACAGATTTCAGCCAAAAACCCATTACCCAATTTACTCTCCTCGGTAAGCGTGTGGGGAACGGCTTCCGCATAATATCCAATGCCGCTGGCAGAAATGATGTGCTTGGGTGGATTTGAACAAGAACTGCAGGCCTGCATCAATGCAGTTGTGCCAATTGTACGACTTTCTAAAATTTCTTTTTTGTAGGCTTTTGTCCACGGTCTAGCAACGTTAGCCCCCGCCAAATGAACGACGGCATCCGCGTTTTCTAGAATTTCAGGATTCGACCAAAAAATATTTTTTCTCGGTAACCAATCTTTTTGGCCGATTGTATTGTTATAGTCATGTCGTTTCAACAACTCAACGTCAAAACCATTCTGCCTCAATACTTTGCAGAGTCGTTTCCCAATGAGTCCAGAAGCGCCTGTAATAATAATTTTCATGATATGTTAAATGTGGT
>CAJBVU010000148.1 GCA_903959115.1 uncultured Bacteroidota bacterium | reverse complement strand
ACGGTTCTAGGAAACAGCAAATGCTGACTCTGACCGGCATGGGCTTGCAATTGCTTTAGATAATCGTGGTAAAACACATGCTGCTGTGCCAATTTTTTGTCGACCAGGGTGAGAACACCTCCACGGTTTACCACCAAATATGCATCGGACAAAGGAAACAATCCTTGGATGAGGGAGTTTGGGTCGGTGTTGGTGTCCGAGTTGGGATTGTTCAAACCCGAGATTTGATTGGACTGGCCGGAATTGGGATTATTCTGCGCGGAATGACCGAGCTCATTGTTCGGATGAGTCAGGTCGGACGAATCCAAATTAAAGGAACTATTACGCTGCATCGTATGCATGCCCGTTTGCTCCACAGAACCCAGCACTTTTTGCCAATCTTGGTTACTGGAACGTTGGTATCCCCCGCCGCCTTGTTCCCCAAAAGGATTGTAGTTGGGATTGCGTTTTTCGGTGAATGCGGATCGATCCGTTTGCCATTGATTGGTGTTCAACTGTTGCGTCGACATCGGTTGGTTGAGGAAATCGCCCATATGGGTAAAATCTCCCAGCGATATCGAAGGCTGCACCACAAAATTGCCCAAGGCCTTGCGCACAGCGGCTTTCACTAGGTTATAAATGTGTTTCTCGTCCTCAAATTTTACCTCCGTTTTGGTTGGGTGCACGTTCACATCCACCTTGGAAGGATCCACATTGAGGTATAGCGCATAGAGGGGATATTCATCGCTTTGGATCAAACCCTCGTAGGCGGCGCTCACGGCATGATGAAAATAATTGCTGCGGATAAACCTGCCGTTCATGAAGAAGAACTGCTCGCCGCGTGTGCGTTTTGCTGTCCCTGGAGCCCCAACGAAACCAGTAATTTCTACGATATCCGTATCCTCTTTGACCTCTAAAATCTCCGTATTTGGCTTCTTCCCCATCGCTTCCAGCACGCGATCCTTGAGGGGTTGGGCTTTGAAATGATAGACCATTGACCCGTTGTTGTGATACACAAATTCCACGGTGGGGTTGGCCATGGCCTGCCTAAGAAATTCTTCCACGATGTGCTTGGTCTCCACCGCAATGGATTTGAGGAAATTACGCCTTGCCGGCAAATTATAAAACAGGTTTTTTATGGCGATGTTTGTCCCCTGAGGTGCTGCATCCACGCGCTGTTCCAAGACTTCACTGCCTTCGATGCGAATGAATTGAGCCACTTCATCGTTGGCCCTTTTCGTCTTCATTTCCACCTGCGAAACCGCCGCGATAGAAGCCATCGCCTCGCCCCGAAACCCATAAGTATCGAGTTTAAATAAATCTTCCGCTTTCCGAATCTTGGATGTGGCATGCCTTTCCCAACACAGCCTGGCATCCATCTCACTCATCCCCTTGCCATTGTCGATCACTTGCATCAAATTACTCCCACCGTCCTTCACGAGTAGGGTGATTTTGGTGGCCCCGGCATCCAAGCTATTTTCCAATAACTCCTTTACGGCGTTGGCCGGACGTTGCACAACTTCTCCTGCAGCAATCTGATTGGCTACCGCATCGGGCAATAATTTAATTACACTTGTCAAGGGATGGGAAGTTACGAAATTGCAACAAATATCGGTGCAAAGATTACTTATTTTCAAACATCATCATCACCCAACCCTCGATGATTTGTGTTTGTTGCAAATCTAAATTATGTCGCTGCGCTTTTTCTAAAATCATTGGCACGTCTTCTTCTCTCAGTCCGCTGAGCAAAAGATTGCCATTCAACTTTAACACTCTTTGGTATTCCGCCATATCAGCCAGAAGGACTTCTCTATGAATATTGGCCAGAACGATATCGTAGTAGCCATTGCTCACGGATTCTAGGGCTTTTACGTGGCCATGAACCATTTTGGTTTGGGTTGTTTGGTTGATTTTCAGGTTGTCGTTTGCGTTATCCACCACCCAATCATCGATTTCCACGCCCAACACTTCACTTGCGCCCAGCATTTCCGCCGCGATGGCTAAAATCCCAGTTCCGCTGCCCATGTCGAGCACTTTGGCCTCTTTAACCGCATCGCCCAAATCTTGCAAGGCAGTAAGCATCAAACGGGTAGTACCGTGGTGGCCCGTTCCAAAGCTCATGCGAGGTTCAATGGTGATGGCCCGGCGCCCTAGGGGCGCCGGCTCGTGAAATGGAGCCCGCACAAAAAATTGACCCACCAAAAGGGGGCTAAAAAAGTTCTTTTCCCAGAGCACATTCCAATTCTCCCTCTCCACAATACTCCAGGCATAGGAATCTATAAAGTTGGAAACACTTTCTTCAATATCACTAAAACCGCTGGGATCGATGTCGTTCTCATCGGCAAACGCCTTCACCCAACCACTCTCTGTTTCAAAATGTGTAAACGGATATTCACTCAAAAACGCAGTGACAATATCTGCCCTTTCTTGCATCGCAAGCTCGTCGAGTCCAATGCCATCGGCCAATTTTATCTCATTCCAAATTGCATGGAAGCAGACAAAATTGCTCATTTCTTGGTACCTAACTGCAGATTGCACTCGCCAAACTCGGCGTTATACCCGATGGTAAAGGGCAACTTGGCTGGCTTCTTGGCCAAATACTCATCGCGCATATCCTTTTGGAAGTAATTCTCGAACAAATGAATCGTCTTGCTGTATTCTCCGAGTAATTCTGTGTTAAATCCAGCACCTTGCATCGCTAGCATCGGCATCCCCGAATCGTCTTGTAAAATGATCTTGGACTGACCGGTAACCACCCCTGCGATATCGGAGAAGTAGTCTTTATACATCAAATAGCTGGCGGCCTTAAGGAAGGTAACCACGGAACCGCGTTGCTTTAGATAATTGATTACACCGGGGGCTTTTTTATTGCCTGTGTTGCTGATATCCTGGCTGATGTAAACCAACTGTTTTACGGATTTATCGCCCTTGCCAGAATACCCAATTTTGATTCCTTTGGGCTCTGCGCCTGGCTCAACGGCCACTTGGTTTCCGTTCTGATCTACAGAAAAATACTCTACGTAATGAATGCCAAACCCATTTCTGGCCAAGTAAAACAAGAAAGTGTGCAATGTGCCGTTCATCAACTCGTGAGAAAAATCATCGTCCATACTCAAGGTGCGGAAGAATCCCAATTTGTGGGGGTAGAACATGCATCGATCCAAAACGGTAAGGTAGTCTTCCATTTGCTTTGGTGCCACGGCAGAATCTTCAAAACGCGTTCCTACGGGCTCCAAGCCAATCATAATAACGGTGTCGCGGTTGGGATAAAACAAGTTGGCATAGAAAAAATCGCCGCCAGCAAAGGGGTATAGTAAGGTTTTGGGTGCGTTTGATGGGATATATTTTTTGTCGTTTACCCACGTTGCAATGGGCGTACCCACGGTTTGCATCAACAATCTCCAACGCAAATCCGTTTTGGCGGCATGCATTTTCCAATGCTCACGTTGTTCAATTGAGTCGTTGTTTGCATCATGAACACCCGCAATGTAATTGGCAAAAGCGGTCCATTTTGCATCCAATGCCACTCTTTTATCAGCCACAGCAACTACCGTGTCTTTTTGTGGTTTTTTCTCGGTATTCTTGGGTTTGCAAGAGGGAATAACCAAAACTGTGAGTGCCAGAATGGACAGCCAAAGGAATTTTTTCATGGGGCCGCAAATATAGCACACGAAAAACTCAGAATAATGACTGTGGAAAATCTTTTTTTACTTCTAAAATGGCACTTTCCACGTTTCTAAAACCCCGAGAATTGTTGAGCCAATCCCCTACTTGGTGGGCTTTTATCAAATCGTTATCGCAGGGTTGTAAAATCGTTTTTCTTTCGGCTGCCGACGAACCCAAATACAATTGGGCCGATAGACCATCTAAAATCACGGGCATTCGCTTTTTGACATTATGAATTTCTTGCATCAGAGCATTGGCCTCGGTGGTAACAATGGCATATGTGTGCTGCAATTCGCCCGTTTCGGGATGCATCCATTGACTAAAAATCCCTGCCATCAGCATCACTGATTCATCCTTCATTTGAATGTAGTGGGGATACTTTTTCTTGTTCACCTCTTTCCATTCAAAAAAACCACTGGCCGGAATCACACACGTCGATTGCTTCCAAGCATCCCGAAACATGGGTTTCTCTTCGATGGTTTCTGCCCTGGCATTCAAGCCGTAAGGGAATAACTCTTGGGCCTTTTCGGCCGACTTTGCCCAGGACGGAATCAATCCCCATTGCATGGGTTTTAGGGCGATGTTTGCTTGTTCGCCAACCAATACAGGCAATTGCGGCTGCTCAAATCCCGAGAAAAAGTAACCCGGCTTCGGAATCGACGCTTCCCAACTGTCGGTGTCGAGAAAGCTGATGTGCGCATACGGATTGCTCGGATCCACAGAACCTGCATCGCCCAAATTCAATTTGGATTGTAACGCTTGGGCAGAAAAATTGACAGCGTAGGTGAAGCACATTGTATGTCGATTTAGTTCAATTCGGGATTTTAGTTCTCGCTAGATGCAAATTTCTGAAATTTCACAAATGCGGTTTTTGCAACGCAAATATCATCGATCCAAACACCAACTCAAAAGATGGGACGTCAAATTAGTTTTTTCTGGGTTACTTGAAATTTTTTGTTACTTTGAATTGTGATAATTGGACTTTCTAGAGAACGCAAAAATCCGCCCGACAATCGAGTGGCACTTTCCCCCATTCAATGCCTTGCATTGCAGCAGCGATACCCCCAGATATCCGTAATTGTTGAATCCTCACCCACCCGATGTTTCTCCGATGCCGCCTACCAAGAAGTCGGAATCAAAGTTGTTGATGATTTGCAAACAGCCGACATCATCTTGAACATCAAAGAACTCCCCGCCGATTCTCTGATCCCCAATAAAACTTACTTTTTCTTTTCGCATACGATCAAAAAGCAACCCTATAACAAAGGCATGTTGCAAGCGATTTTGTCGAAGAATATCACACTCATCGACTACGAAGTTTTGCGATACGAAAACGGTCAGCGCGTTCTCGGTTTTGGTCGTTTCGCCGGCCTGGTGGGTGCCTACAACGGGTTACTGGTTTACGGAAAAAAGCACAATCTATTTCACATCAAACCGGCCAATCAATGCAAGAGTTACGCCGAGGTTTT
The DNA here is from genome assembly GCA_903959115.1 of uncultured Bacteroidota bacterium. Lineage (GTDB taxonomy): Bacteria > Bacteroidota > Bacteroidia > NS11-12g > UBA955 > UBA955. The sequence continues at coordinate 4,719 of CAJBVU010000148.1, read as the reverse complement.
GCATGAGCTCACTGCGGTGAAACTACCCAATATGCGCATTGTAATTACCGGTGGCGGCAGGGTTTCTCAAGGGGCGTTGGACCTTTTGCGCGCCATCAACATTAGAGAAGTATCGCCAAGTCAATTCCAAAAAGAAACGTATAACGAACCTGTTTTTGTTCAATTAAATTCCCCCGATTTATATGCTCACCCTACAATAAAAGCCTGGGACACCAAGCATTTTTATCAGTTTCATCACGAGTATAAAGGACAGTTTAGCAGCTATTGTGGAAAGACGGATTTGCTAATCAATGGCATCTATTGGACGGAGGACTTGCCGCGGTTGTTTGAGGTTTCGGACACGCAGATTCCGGGCTTTGTGCCTTCGGTGATTGCCGATATCAGCTGCGATGTAGAAGGCAGTGTTCCCATTACTTACAAGGCAACCAGCATCGCCGATCCTGTGATTGGTTGGGATAGAAAATCGCTCACGCCTTGTGAACCTTACCTCGACGATAGCATCGATGTAATGTCGGTTGGAAACCTCCCCAACGAACTGCCAAAAGACGCGAGCGAAGAATTTGGAGAGATGCTGTCGTTGCATATCATTCCGGAGTTGTTTTCATCGCATTCACGGTTATTGGACGAAGCAACGATTACTCGGGGAGGGAATTTGACCGCCCATTTCGAGTATTTGAGCGATTTTGTGCAAGAATCTGACTAAGATTCACGAAATTTGCGGCGATTTTAACACACATGGCAACAAACCGCACTTTCACAATGTTCAAGCCCGATGCAGTAGCAAACGGCCACGCAGGAAAAATTTTAGATCAAATCACTCAAGCCGGCTTTAAGGTCGTTGCCTTGAAATACACCCAACTCAGCAATGAGCGCGCTGGTGATTTCTACGGCATCCACAGGGAGCGTCCGTTCTTCAACGATTTAGTGAGTTTCATGACCAGCGGCCCGATTTACGCGGCCATTTTGGAAAAGGAAAACGCAATCGAAGACTTCCGTACGTTGATTGGTGCTACCGATCCTCAGAAGGCTGATGCTGGAACCATCCGTAATTTGTTCGCAAAGAGCATCGATGCGAATGCGATTCACGGAAGCGACAGCGACGAGAATGCAGAGATCGAAGGAAATTTCTTCTTCGCTGCCGACGAGCGTTTTTAACCGATACGCTTTCAGCGTTATTTGAATTTAATATCCAAAGCCCCGGCTTCGCCGGGGCTTTGGCGTTTTTGGATGCCAATCAATCGCGCAAACAACCAATGGGCACAACCCAAACCCCGTCTTTGCGTTGATATGCGAACTGACCGCCGGTTAAAATCATCAGAAATGACGCTTTACCCATTTTTTCATCGTCGATCTGTTGATTCAATTTTATCAAATTTGCCGCAGCCTCTTCAATTTCTTTTTGACCCATTTTTACTTCTATCGCAGCCCATCGACCATCGCGAAGTCGAACAATCATATCAGATTCTAGCCCATTCCTATCCCGGTAATGAAATACATCGCCATCGATTGCTTGGGCATAAATCCTAACATCCCTGGTACAAAGAGATTCAAATAAAAATCCGAAATAGGCAAAATCCGATAACAAACCATCTGGGTTGATACGCATAACGGCGGTGGCAATGGAGGGGTCAACAAAATGACGTTTTTCTGATGTTCTAATGGCTGTTTTGGATCTCAAAGAGGGTTGCCATGCGGGTAAATCCTCGACAACAAAAATTCTTCGCAGGGCATTTAAATAGGCACTTAGCGTTTTTAGAGAAATGGTAACATCCCTGGCTTCAATATCTTTCAATATTGTTTCTTGGGTTGCCATGGTAGATAGATTGCGCGACAATGACCTCAATATCAACCGAACGCGCTCCGGATTTTTTTCGATACCGTCTACCCTAGATACATCTTGATGAATGATTGCCTCCACATAATCAGTTGCCATACGCAATGCAATATTTCCAGTTGATCCTACGCTCGCTGGCCACCCTCCCCTACATATTAAAAAAGCAATTTGTTCGATGGTTAATTCCGATATGGCTTCAACCTCCTCTGCACGATGATCGAAAAGCGCCTTTAACGACACCTGTCCATTAGATTCCATAGACTCAAATAGGCTCATCGGTCTCATTTTCAATCTTGAAATCCTTCCCGTGCCGGTATGTGAGGTGAGATTATCGGGTGGCACTGCAGACCCCGTTAAAATAAATTGACCGAGCGCACCGCGTTGATCTACAGTAAACCGGACTGCATCCCACAGAACTGGCGCCACCTGCCATTCATCCAACAGTCGCGGCGTTTCACCCTTCAGAAGCAGCGATGGCTTAGTGTCTGCCATAGCTCGATTAGAAATTGCATTGTCAGGATCTTGCATATACACCGCACTTTTCGCCGCATGGCTCGCGGTACTTGTTTTGCCACACCATTTTGCTCCTTCAATAAGCACTGCCCCTGAAGCACTCAATGCCAATTGTAATTCAGCGTCGCACAATCTATTTCTGTAGGTTTTCTTTGCCATGACTGTTACTTTACAACAACAAATATAACTCAAACTTCCGACTTTGGCAATGTTTTACTTCCGACTTTGGCAATGTTTTACTTCCGACTTTGGCAATAAATTATGCCATTTTTTGGCAAAAAATCGTCAACGGTTATGAAATATCGTATCTCAGATACACGTTAGACCACAATTAATTTGCGATATTTGAAACAAATCCATGAAAGAAAAATACGAATACAATCGCAACAACGACCTACGCATCTACCAAGGACCAAGAAGTCGATTCGCCGAATTTACCTTCGCCCTCAGCGTGTTCTTTCAGTTCATCAAAGGATTTAGAAGCCTTCACTTTCAAGGGCCTTGCATCTCCATTTTTGGCTCAGCGCGATTCGAAGAAGACAACGAATACTACCACCAAGCCCGAGAAATGGGCGCCCGCGTGGCGAAAGCGGGTTTTAATGTGGTAACCGGCGGTGGACCCGGTGTAATGGAAGCGGCCAGTCGCGGTGCAAAAGACGTCGGCGGAACTGCCATCGGCGTAAACATCGAACTGCCCTTTGAACAAAAACCCAACCCCTTCCTCGATGTATGGGTCGATATTAAATACTTCTTCGTCAGAAAAGTTCTCCTTTTTAAATACTCCGTAGGATTTGTCATTATGCCCGGCGGACTTGGCACCCTCGATGAACTCTTTGAAGCCTATACCCTGGTTCAGTGCGATAAAATTCCCCAATTCCCCATCGTTCTGTTTGGCACCGAGTTTTGGAAAGGCCAAATCGAACAGCTCAAAATGATGGAAGCCAAACACACCATCTCACCTGGCGACCACGATTTGTATTTGGTTACCGATAGTCACGACGAAGCAATTGAGTTTCTGCTCGCCAGAATCCATCAATACGCACCCAAGTACAAAACCTTCCGCAAAAAGTGGTGGTTGGGTGAGCGCTAGTTCCGTTCAAAGGTTCGGAGCATCCAAAAAAACTTACCTATCTTTGTGCCTTTATGAAAGGTCCAATTTCTCAATTCATCGAAACGCATTACCTGCATTTTAACGCAGCGGCTCTTGTTGATGCTGCCAAAGGCTACGAAACCCACCTCACTGAGGGCGGAAAAATGATGGTTACCCTCGCCGGTGCCATGAGTACTGCCGAATTGGGCAAAAGCTTGGCCGAAATGATCCGTGCTGGCAAAGTCGACATCATCTCTTGCACCGGTGCCAACCTCGAAGAAGATATCATGAACCTAGTGGCGCACAAGCACTACAAACGTGTTCCCAATTACCGCGATTTGAGTCCTCAAGACGAATGGGATTTGCTAGAAAATCACTACAACCGCGTAACCGATACCTGTATCCCCGAAGAAGAAGCTTTCCGTCGTCTCCAAAAACACATCGAAGGCATCTGGAAAGGCGCACAAGACAAAGGAGAACGCTATTTCCCGCATGAATACATGTACCAAATTTTGAATAGCGGTGAGTTGGAGCAATACTACGAAATCGACCCAAAAAATAGTTGGATGTTGGCAGCGGCGGAGCGCAACTTGCCTATCGTGGTTCCAGGTTGGGAAGATAGCACCATGGGTAACATCTTCGCTAGCTATGTGATTAAAGGCGAATTACAGGCATCGACCATGAAAAGTGGTATCGAATACATGACGTGGCTGGCCGATTGGTACGTGAAAAATAGCGATGGCAAAGGCGTAGGTTTCTTCCAAATTGGTGGCGGTATTGCCGGTGATTTCCCCATTTGCGTGGTGCCAATGCTTTACCAAGACATGGAAATGGAAAATATTCCTTTCTGGAGCTATTTCTGTCAGATCAGCGACTCTACCACCTCCTACGGTAGCTATAGCGGTGCGGTTCCCAATGAGAAAATCACTTGGGGCAAGCTCGACATTCATACGCCTAAATTCATCGTGGAAAGCGACGCAACCATTGTGGCTCCGTTGATGTTCGCCTACATCCTAGGCTGGTAATTCTCGCCTGCAACTGCAAATCCATGAGGCCATTGCATAGGTTTTCAATCTTGATTACTGTATGCTTGTTGGGGCTTTTTTCCTCGTGCGATGACATTATCGAACCCCCTCAAATCCCTGAGCAAAAAATCCTAAGCTACGATGTCGTTAAGGCCTGGGACATCTCCACCTACGCGGCATGGAAGGATCAATTGCCCTCGTTTTTTGATTCCGCTGGCAGGCCCATCAACATTTTCCATTTCATGCATTCCGCTGGT
>CAJBVU010000147.1 GCA_903959115.1 uncultured Bacteroidota bacterium | reverse complement strand
CGATGCCTTATGCCAAGATGGCGGCGATGAAGATGAAGGCGATGGAGGATAAGTTGCAGACGATTCAGGGCCGCCGGGAGCGCAGCAAATATGTCAAACAGTGCGAGGAGAGTATTAAAAAGATGTATATGGATCAACTGAAGAACCTCACGATTGGCGAGGGTCAGGTCTTAATGAAGTTATTGCACAGAGAAACGGGCAAGACGAGCTGGGAGATTATGCGTAATTATCGGGGCACGGGCGAGGCGATTTTTTGGCAGGCTTTCGGCAGCATATACGGACATTCGTTGCTCACGGAATACGATCCGGTCTTGGATCATCAGATTGAGAATATTATCAAGTTGGAAAGGTTGGAGTGATAATTAACCCGTCTTTCGTGCTAGCATCCAAATGACCAGCGGTGCGCCAATAATTGATAGAATCGCGTTTACAGGTAATGTGCTATTAGTCATCGCGTTATTTGCGATAATGTCGGCGGCAAGGGTGAGTAATCCACCGGCCATGGCAGTGGTGAAGATATTTTTTTGATGTGCTTCAGTGCCTTGGATTTTTCGGGAGATATGGGGCGCGATAAGTCCTACGAAGGAGATGGGGCCGCAAAACGCAGTGACGATAGCTGCCATGGTTGCGCTGCCAACAATGAGCCAGTTTCTGAGTGTTTTGGCCGATTTTCCGGCACTTTCAACGTGGATATCGCCCAGTAAATAGGTATTGAATGCATGGCGGTGATAGGTGAGGATGAGTCCGCCCAATAGGGTTGCAGCAGCAAGCGGGATGAGTTCCTGCAACATTACGCGATCAAAGCTTCCCATGCCCCACATTACAAACTGTTTGACTTGTTGGGCTTGTGCGGTTTGGGTGATAATGTCAACCGCGGCGCCAAAGAAATATCCAAGAACCAGTCCCACCAGGAGGAGGGAGTGCATTTGGGAGAGTTTTTTATGGAGTGCAAGTTGGATGGACAGGACCAGGAAGGCGCCCCCGAGCGCAGCGAGGGGCTGGATGGCTATGTGACTGAGGGTTTCATTGAGTCCGAGGCTGCTTCCGAGGTAGGTAGTGAGGGCGACACCGAAGGTGGCGCCCGGTGTAATCCCAATCAAAAATGGTCCCGCCAATGGATTCCGAAATAAGGTCTGCATCATCAATCCGCTCCATCCTAAAGCAATCCCACCAATCAATGCGCTCAACACTCGGGGCAATCGGAGCTCAAAAAATATTTCACTTTGCCAATAGTCTGCCACAGCTTCTCCACTCGGCCATAGGTCGATTAGAATCAGTCCAATCAGTCCCAAACCGACCCAAAAAGAAAAAACCCGCTGTCGACTTAATTGCATCGTTGGTAAAAATACATTGATTGTGTATCATTCTGAATGATGTTGTAAAGATCTCTCAATACAAGATTCGGAAAAATACAGCCTAAATCCCAATATGAGTTGCTGCCATTGGAGTTTAGCTTTTTGTTGAAATTAAAAACACGGTTCCCTTGTAAGGCTTTGATATTCATGACTCTAGGTTCCATTTCTACGAGGCATTTTCGCGTGT
>CAJBVU010000146.1 GCA_903959115.1 uncultured Bacteroidota bacterium | reverse complement strand
TCTTCAACCACGTGAGCCAATTGGAAAACCACAGCAATTACAAAACCGGTTGTCAATGCCATGATAGAATAACCAACAAGTGTACTAGCCAATCCAACGTAATACATCGGGAAACCAATAAAGATTGCGATATAAGCGATTTTGGTAAACCAAAAAATAATATGATCCATAGCAGACAATGGGGTTTTGATATCTCTGTCCCCAATCTTTCCAGTGAAATACTTGACAAAATCTTGATAGAAAATCCACATGATATACGACAGTGAATAAAGCAACAATCCATAAATATGTTGGAAACGGTGAAACCAATATTTGGGTTGATATTCACTCACTCTCATGTATGGACTCACATCGATATCCTCGTCTGCGCCTTCAATATTTGTAAATGAGTGGTGAGCCACATTGTGTTTTTGATTCCAAAAGAAAGAATTCCCTCCCAAAACATTCAAACTCAACGCCATTATTTTATTTACCCATGGTTTGCGAGAATAACTTCCATGAGATCCATCATGCATCACATTGAAACCGATGGTTGCAAAATTAATTCCCATGAATATGCATAGTAACACGGACACCCAAGCCGAAGGCGTAAAGAACACCAACAAAACATAGGATAAAACCAGTGTCGATAACAATATCAACGTCTTACTATACAATTTCCAATTGCCAGATTGTTTGATATTATTTTCTGTAAAATATCCGTCAATCCTACTGCGCAAAGTTGAAAAAAACTGTGCATTTCTGCCTTCAAATCTGATTTGATTCATGGTTTCACAAAGATAGTCACGGAATCCAAAGGGCAAAGAAAAAAAAGTTACACAAACCCGCGATTGCAATAACTATGGCTTCAATTCAGCAACAGATTCCATTTGATACACGGACCATTTATTTACATCTGAAAGGCTCGAATTTAAACTATCCCTTACTAATTGTTTGTTACCACTTGAATCTGAATTGTTTTTAGGCAATTCCCCGCCTCTATTCGAACATAATACACGCCCGCTTTGAGTTGGGATACATCCAAATTCCATTGTTTCTCATTCAATGTCTGGGAATTCGAACTACCGATGTTCAGCTCTTTCAATGAAACATTTACCGTTCTCCCCAGAACGTCTAGCACCGACAATTTCATATTCTGCAAGGGCGATTTCATTTTCAATTGAATAGTTATATTGTTAGAACTCGGATTGGGAAACGCCTTTACCTCTATTGTTTGGTTCTTTTCTACATAGTCCGCCCCTAGTATGTCGCCCTTTTTTACAATTTTGGCAGAGAAAACTCCATTCCCATGAGTCGCCAAGCCGATGGTTCCATCACTCACTCGAACATCGAACATATCACAGACCATATTTCCAATTTCACCGCTTGCCTGTTGCACCCATTTGGTATTCACACCCATCAGCGTATCGGTTGCAAAAAACCCAGCACTTGTTGCAGCCAAATAGACCGTTCCATCACTCACCGGCAAAATGGAAAGCCAACGTACAGAAGGACCATCGCCCAACCCTGTTGCAAATTGCTCTAAATTCCCTGCCGCCTTGTTGAATGTCTTACCCCCGTCCACAGAATTAAAAATGCTGTACACATTGTAATTGCTGAAGGAGACCATCAAACGGTCTGCATTTCTGGGATCCACCGCAACACAGCTCACATAGGCCGAGGGAAATGCCAACGCCGTAATGTCTTTTGGCTTCAAGGTGGTGCTCAAATCGGCGCTATCTACGCGGTACAAACGTTTCAAAGTCGACCCATAATAAACACGGTGAGCGGGTTTAGAACTGACCCCAATGGCCGAAATGAATTCATTTCTAATGGGAATTGAATCTGTGCCTTTTGTCC
>CAJBVU010000145.1 GCA_903959115.1 uncultured Bacteroidota bacterium | reverse complement strand
ACTCAATCGATACAGAGCGGGGGTCGGCGATGTCTTCTCCACCGCCCATAGGTGCTGGGTTGTCGTATACATAGCGAACCACGAAATCCGTATTCTCTGGATAGTTTTTGATTTTTAAATATTGCGTTTTTCCTTTAGCTAGGTTACCTAGTTTGAAACCTTCGGCGCCTGGACGACCGCCCTCTTTGATTTGATGCAATTTCTCTGACAAGAAAAGTTCATCAGCGTCGATCAGGTAATCACCGGTTTTCTTGTTTTCTGCTAGGATTTTTTCAAATGCAAGAGGTGCATTGGAAACGTTGGCTTCCTGACTTTTTGCAAGTGGGCTACTTGGGTTGAAATAATAGTTTGTATTGATCTGGCTAAACTCTAGGTTACCATAGAATTTGGTGATTTTGAAGATGCGTGAATCGCGATATTGTCCACGGTGAAGGCCGGCGGCAATGACGCCATTTTCTGTATAGGCAAAGTGAATGAATTCAGTATTGAGTTGTTTGGCGTTCACCAAAAGGTACAATTTGCCATCGGTGCTATCTTGATAAAGAGGAAATAGCCCGTCGATTTTGACACAATTTTTGGTTTTGCTTTCGATGGTGGCCGTTTTATCTTTGGGTTTATCGGTTCCGGGTGCCGCAGATTCTGCAGCGGGAGCGGGGGTTGCGCCTTTTTGTTTTTTAGGCGGTTTGTTACTGAGGACAGGGGCGATGGCGCAGGCGATGGCCACTACAACGACGATAGATTTTTTCATAAACAGTGCTGCAATTTAACACAAATTGCGTGGTATTTGATGGGTTTTTGGGTTTGGGTTTGGATGGAAATTTCCATAATTCATTTGAAATTGCAACAATAATTGCTATATTTGCACCCCTTTCCGGGGTTGTTCCCAACCCTTGCAGCCTTGGAGAGTAATGCATGCGTAGCTCAATTGGATAGAGCATCTCACTACGGATGAGAAGGTTTGGGGTTCGAATCCCTACGCGTGCACCAATAGCCATCTAGTTTAGGTGGCTTTTTTGTTTTTGGATTTACACCATGAGTCTGTAGATTTCCAATCTTTATTGTATTTTTGATTTTATGGTAAAATCGGTTACTCACAGATTCTTATTGTTCTTTGTGTTGTTGGTTGTGGGGGGATTGAAGGCGCAGGTGTTGATTGATGGTTCAATGCCGCACAAGGTTTTAGAAAACCCTAAAATGGTTTTATTTAAGGAAATTGAGCGGCCCAGCGCTGAGCAATGGCCAATAGTAGTGTCGAAATTGGGTAAATATACATCGCAAACGGAATGGCGGAAGTATCAAGAAATCTCTGATGATTTGGGTCAGACCCACTATCGTATACGTCAATATTATCAAGGAATTCCATCTTATTTATCGATGGGTATCGTTCATACAAAACAAGGGAGAATCTTGTCGGTAAATGGAGATTTTGTCTCTGAATCTCAGTTTTCAGGCAAAAAAGTGTTGGAAGAAGCATCGGCGTTGAAATTGGCTTTAACTTCTTTACCGGCGAGTAAATATTATTGGGACGATGCCGGTCAGAACGAAGCGCTTCAGATGGCAACAGGGGTTGCGGATACTACCTATTTTCCGAAGGGCAAGTTGATTTATATTGCTCAAGGTTTGAGTTTGGGAGGTGCGCATCGACTTTGTTATCAGTTTGATGTGATGGCGAGTGAACCGTTGGCTGGGAAGTCGATTTTTGTGGATGCGGAGACCGGCGAGATTGTTGCATCGAACGATTTGATTTTGCATGGCGACAGCAAGGGGACGGCGGTGACGAAATACAGTGGGTCACAGAAAATCATTACGGATAGCACGGCCACGAACAATTTTAGGCTTCGTGAAATGGGAAGAGGTACGGGCATCGAAACGTATAATTTAAAGAAGGGGACTACCTATTCTGGCGGGGTTGATTTTACGGATGCCGACAATACGTGGAATAATGTGAATGTCAATAAAGACGAGGTGGCAACGGACGCACATTGGGGTGCTGAGATGACATACGACTATTTTATGAACGTGCATTCAAGGAACAGTTACGACGGAAATGGTGCCAAGATTTTGAGTTATGTTCATTATAATTCGAATTATAACAATGCTTTTTGGGACGGCACTCGAATGACATATGGGGATGGCGACGGGACTAAATTTACGCCACTTACTTCTTTGGATGTGTGCGGGCATGAAATCGCCCACGCTGTGACAACGAATACTGCGAATTTGGTTTATAGTTATGAGAGCGGTGCATTGAATGAGAGTTTTAGCGACGTTTTTGGTCAGACCATTGAAATATGGGCAAGGCCAACGAAGTTCAATTGGAGAATTGGGGAAGATATCACGCCATCGGGCAATGGAATTCGGAGCATGGTGAATCCTAATTTATTTAGTCATCCCAAATATTATAAAGGTGTGAGTTGGTATGCAGGTGCGGGCGATAATGGGGGTGTTCATACAAATAGTGGAGTTCAGAATTACTGGTATTATTTGATTGCAAAAGGAGTTACTGGAACCAATGAGAAGGGAAATGCGTTTAAGATTGATTCGTTGGGGATAGGCAAGGCTGCGAAGATTGCGTATCGCAATTTGAGTGTTTATTTGACGAGTAGTTCTACGTATGCTGATGCGAGGACATTTAGTATTTTATCGGCGGCAGATTTATATGGTCAGTGCAGCAATGAAGTGATTCAGGTTACCAATGCTTGGTGGGTTTGCGGCGTGGGCAATAAATATGATTCGGCCTATGTGAAAGCGAATTTTGCGGGTGATACGGTGGCCTGCACGACGGGTAAAACGATGAATTTTTTGAATTATTCGGAGAATTACAAAGCGAGCAAATGGTATTTTGGTGATGGTGGAACTGCAACGACTACGAATACATCACATGCGTATACGAGTTATGGAAAGTACACAGTGAAGTTGGTTGTGGATGGTTGTTTCAAGGGGAAGAAGGATTCGATGACAAAGGTTCAGTATGTGAAGGTGGATAGTACTTTTGATATTTGTAAGGCATTTTTATTGCCTAAGACGGGGACTGACAGTGCGGTTGGTTGTCGAGGTTTCGTGTATGACGAGGGTGGTGAGGGCAATTATATCACCAATCAGATTGTAAAGTTTAAATTGAAGTTGCCTGGTGCGGACAGTATTCGATATCGCTTTAAGGTTTTGGATTACGAGGCGGGATTTGATTCGTTGGTGATGTATAAGAACAGTGTGGCGGGCGCGAACCGATTGGGTCAGTTTTCGGGAAGTACATTGCCATTGGCGGGTGCGTGGAATACGATTTCAGGGAATGCTTTGTGGTTTATTCAGTATAGTGATCCGTTGGTTGCGGGCAAGGGATTTAAGTTAGAATATGAGGGGGTGTTTAAGCCGTTGGATGTTCGATTGCGCAAGGATACTGTTGTGTGCAACGGCAGGCCGGTGTTGTTATCTGCGGCCGCCGCAGGCGGCCGCAGCACCCCCTATACCTATTCATGGTATGGAACAGGTGTTTCCGGGGGTGGCAAAACACAGGTTGTGTTCCCCGCGGCAACGCAGCAATTCACAGTGGTGCTATGGGATGGTTGCGCATTAAAACCAGATACCGCCATTCAAACAATTTATGTCAAACCGCCCCTAACTGTGAAAATCATGCAAGCCGATACCGCCGTTTGTATCAGCGATACGATGTTCCTGGTCGCAAAAGCTTCGGGTGGCGACACTGCAGGTTATAAATATCAATGGTCGAATGGTATGGGTACATCGCCATTGACATACATCATCCTAACAGATACCGTTAAAGTATACCTTACACTTACCGACGGTTGCACTGTGGTTTCAGCAATCGACAGTGCTCGTTTGGATACCTATTTGCCATTGATCATGTCTGTGTCAAACGATACATTGATTTGTCAAGGCCGGACCGCTGATGTAGGAGCGACGATTAAAGGCGGGAACCGACTCCATGGCGGAGGTGCTTATTCTCTTGCATGGAGCAACGGAGTGAAGGCATCGGTAATTACGGTGGGGCCATCGGTAACCACAACCTATTATGTCACGGGTAGTGAAGGTTGTTCGCCTGATGTCTACGACTCGGTGAGAGTTACGATGCGAAATCCTTTGTTTTTGAGCTCGGTAAGAGATACGGTTCTATGTCATGGCGAGAAAATGTCGGTTAGCCTTTTGGATTCCGGCGGACTTGCATCGAATAGGAAAATCATTTGGGACAGCATAGGGTTGGTCGGTAATTCTGTGATTGTAAATCCGCTCGCCGTAGGAAAAACCCTATATCGCGTTCATGTGGAAGATGGTTGTACTGTGTTGAATGACACGTCAATTTTTACGGTTGATAGGCTTCCCGCAATTACAGGGAGCATTGCATTGAGTGATTCAATATTGTGTTATGGAGACTTTACAATTGTTCAAATTACAGCGGGTGGCGGAAGGTCGTTGACAAGAAAGTGGTTTTTGGATGGGGTGCAAATTTCGGCGATGGGAGTTTTGGATACGCCGTTATTAAGTAAAACATACCGATTGGTGGTAAGCGATGGCTGTTCGATTCCTTATAACGATTCGGTGAAGGTGATTGTTGCGCCATCGAAGATAAATTTGAGTTTGGGTGCGCATGATTCTTCGATTTGTGCGGGCAGTTCTGTGGGGTATTTGTCGGTGAATGCCACTGGCGGTTTTGCGCCTTTAACTTATCAATGGGATGATCCAATGAAGCAGAACACGGCGAAGGCTACAGGATTGGGAAAGGGTATTTATATGTTGCGGGTGAAGGACGCCCAGGGTTGTCTGGATTCGTTGGGGTTGTTTGTCAATGAGTTCCGTTTGCGGATGATTCCGTTGAGGGATACTGTGATAGCTCGGGGTACTTTGGCGAAGTTATATGGGTATAACGGTTCCAATTGGCGTTGGTCGCCCAAGCAGTTTATGTTGTCAACAGATACTTTGGAGACGGTTTTTGTAAGGCCAACGGATAGTATGGTTTATACGTTGTTGGCATTGGATAGCAATGGTTGCTTGTTCCGCGATACAGTTTGGGTGAGAGTGGTAGATCCTGAATTGGTGAGGATCCCGAATTTGATTACGCCGAATGGGGATATCGATAATGAGTACTGGGATTTGACGGAGTTATTTGAATACAATAAGCGTTTGGTGAATATTTATAATAGGGCTGGTGAGTTGGTTTATCATTCCGATGCGTATCAAAACGATTGGAACGGCAAAGATGCGAGCGGTGCTGAGTTGCCGGTAGGGATTTATTTCTACCACATGAAGCACAATAAGACGGGGGAGGAACATAGGGGCTTTATTCAGATTATGCGGTAAACAATTTTGGGGAATTGAGATGGGATTCACGGAGGCGTTTTATGAGTTTTTTATTGGTTTATCTGCCAATAATCAGAAGTCCTGGTTTGATGAAAATCGTGCTAGGT
>CAJBVU010000144.1 GCA_903959115.1 uncultured Bacteroidota bacterium | reverse complement strand
TACAAAGGAACGTACTATTCAGCCGGCGGTGTACCGACATTTAACTCACACAGAGGTTATCGCAGATACTTAGGCAATGTACCTCCAACTTACAACAACCCAGGCTGGACGATCAACGAACAGAAAAACACTTCCGATGTGATGCGTGTAATGATCACTCCAGAAGTGGGTTACCAGTGGAAGAAGAACTCTAAGTTCATCGCTCGCGCTGGATATGATATGTCTACCGACCGAAGAATCACCTATTTCCCAGTAAACTCTGCCGGTAGCTATGCAAACGGTGCGTTTACCGACAATATGATTCAGGAATCAGAAATGAGCATGCACTTTATCAATCAGAGCAATTTCGCTTTGAATAAGAATATCAACTTGAATACAACTGTGGGTTATTTATATACCAACAACAGTTTCTACAGCATAGGTGGTTCAGCTTCTCAGTTCATTATCCGCGACCAAGATCGTTATTCGTTCATCAACTCAACGAGTGCGAATATGGATCCATTTAATTCCTATTCTCAAGTGAAGAACAACCGTGCTTATGCGGTGTTGGATTTTGATGTTCAAGACAAATTGTTTTTACAATTAACTACGGCTTCAGAAGCGTCTTCGACCTTTAAAAACCGTTTCCTTTCACCTAGTGCGAGTTTGGCTTACGAATTCACTAAAGACGTCTTAAAGAGCGATGCTTTTTCTTATGGGAAATTGCGTGCATCAGCAGGTCGCGTAGGTGTCGCTCCTCCAGCTTACATTTGGAATACCAATTATGTAAGTGCCAGTTCTGCTTCAGGATGGGGAGATTACTTAGATGCTTCACAATATGGTGGTTCAATCTACCGCAGTTCAACACAAGGAAACCCAGATATCAAGCCTGAAATGAAAACAGAGATGGAATTGGGTGCTGATTTGAAATTCTTGAAAGACAAAATTTCTTTGGGATTGACATACTACAGCAACGTAATTGATGGCGCTGTATTGGCTGTTACTGTAGCTAATTCTACGGGTTATTCTAGCCAATGGAAAAATGCCGCAAACATCTCTAACAAAGGTTTCGAAGCTGAATTGAACATCAACTTGATTAAAAACAAAAATGTTACTTTGAATCTTTATGGCAATTTAGGCCTAAACCGCAACATGGTAAATGATATCGGCGGTGCAAATTCAATTTTCTTAGCTGGTTTCACAGGAACTTCTTCACGCGCCGTAAAAGGTTATGCGATGGGTTCTATGTGGGGTGGAAAGTGGTTGCGTGATGAAAACGAAAAATTGGTATTGGATGCCAATGGATTCCCACAAGCAGCACCTCAAGAAGGCGTAATTGGTAACCCCAACCCTACTTACCGTGGTTCTGTAGGAGTAAATGGTAACGTGAAGCGCGTAGGATTCAATCTTTTGGTTGAAACTTGTCAGGGCAATCAAATGTGGGCTGGTACCTACGCTGTATTGAACAACTTCGGTATCACTCCAGAAACTGCAAATGAATTTACAGTATCTGCGGCTGAAGCAGCAACAATTAAAGACTACACCGGTGCTACAATCGCAGCTAGAGCAGCTACTGCTGGAAATGGTTCTGTTGTAACTAATTCAGACGGAACCTATACTTGTCGTGGTAACCTCGAAGACTACGGAAATGGAAAAGTTTGGTTGAACCAAAATTGGTACACTGGCTTAGGCGGTGGATTTGGATCAGTTTCTGAATCTTTCATCAAAGACGCTTCATGGGTTCGTATTCGTGAACTTAGCGCTACCTATGCATTGCCTGATGGCTTGTGCAGAAGTTTGGGCGTACCAGGTGGAATATCTATTGGTGTAACCGGACGTAACTTGGCATTGTGGACCAAATTCGACGGTGTTGATCCTGAAACCAACTTAACAGGTGTTTCTAACGGACGTGGTTTGGATTATTTCAACAACCCAGGTACCAAATCTTACTTGTTTAATATCAAATTCAATCTTTAATAATTACGAAAATGAAAAAAATATCAATCATTTTTTCGGTAGGTGTTGCAGCGATGATGGGTATGTCATCTTGTAAGAAGGACATGACCGAAATCAATAAAACAAACCCAAATCAATTTAGCGACTCTGATCCTACATTGATGATTACTGGCGCTGAATTGGCCAACGTAATCGTGAACGAAGGAGAGGCCGCTCGTTTGGCTGGAATTTTCGCTGGTCATTTCAATGGTTATGACCGTCAGTTCATCTCTTATGCGCAATACAATATGACATCGGGCGATTTCAACACGCCTTGGGGTAACCTTTACACTGAAGGTATCGCACAATGTCGTTTGATTGAAGCCAAAGCTGCGAAAGCAAACAACCAATCGTTGTTGGGCGTAGCCATGATCAACGAAGCGCAGTTATTGCTTGCTGCCTCAGGGTTGTGGGGTGATATACCCGACAAAGAAGCTTGTAACGATGCGATTTCAAATCCTAAGTTTGATAAAATGTCGGATGTAACTAAGCATTGTATCGCATTGTTGGATTCAGCTGCAAATTTGACATCTGGAACAGATTACAGCGCTGCATTTGCTGGATCGTTTGACTGGGTTGAGGTTGCAAACACATTGAAGGCTCGCGCATATTTGCGTATGGGCGATTATGCATCGGCATTGGCTTCGGCCAAGAAAGGTGTTAGCGCTGGTGCCGACATGTATGCAAACCACAGCACTGAATCACCAGGGGCTTGGAATTTGTATTACGACTTCTTGGATTGGAACCGCGGTGGTTATATCTCTTGCGATGGTGCACCAATCGTGGGGATGTTGGATACTGCTTCTAAGTCGAGCAAGAACAACCCAAAGACCGACGAAACTGCGCGCTTTGATTATTATTTCTTAGCCGATAACTACACGCCTTTGGATCCAAATATGTACACTGGAATTTTTGCTCCTACTTCTAACTTCGCGATGGTTTCTTATGTTGAAAACGAATTGATCATGGCTGAATGTTATTCTCGCGGTGGCGACAATGCAAATGCTTTGTTCCATTTGAACAATGTCCGTAAGGAGCATGAAGCAAACTATGGTGGATACCAAGACTATGTATTATCGGATTTTGGTCCAACAGCAATGGTAAAAGGCGCATCAGAAACTGCTGCTTTGAGTCGTGAGATCATGGTTGAGAAATATGTTTCATTGTTCGGCCAATTGGAGCCCTTCTGCGACCTTCGTAGAACCAAAAACGCCATTGGCATTAAGCCATACGCTGGAACTTCTCTACCGGGATGTTTCATGGTTCCTCAAGACGAGATCAATGCAAACACAAATGCACCTAAGGGTGGAAGTTTGTTTGATGTGTTGGAATTGTTTAAATAAGATCAACGAGTAAATTGTCAAAGGCCCCGGCAACTTCGTTGCCGGGGCCTTTTTGTTTCAAAACAACATATTTACTGAAGAATGTTGGCACAGATGTTGGCACACAACAAAAACAGCCAGATATTATCTGGCTGTTTTTCAATAATTTAGAAGCTAATTCTAGTGATCCCGCTGGGACTCGAACCCAGGACCCATACATTAAAAGTGTATTGCTCTACCAACTGAGCTACAAGATCATTT
>CAJBVU010000143.1 GCA_903959115.1 uncultured Bacteroidota bacterium | reverse complement strand
GGCTCAAGAAGCCCACGAAGCTATTCGTCCTACCAGTTTTGCTGTGCAATTTGCAGGAGATGATAACCGCGAGAAAAAACTCTATAGCCTTATCTGGAAAAGAGCCATCGCATCACAAATGTCGAAAGCCGAGATGGAAAAAACTGTCATTACCATCGAAGACAAAAATAAAAAGTCAAAATTCCAAGCCGAAGGGGAAGTGATTCGATTTGATGGTTTTTTGAAAGTGTATATGGAGAGTAAAGACGATGAAGAGGAAGATGGAGAACAAGATGGTCTATTGCCAGCAGTAAATGTGGGTGAAGGGGTTGAAATGAAGAAAATTAGGGCTCAAGAGCGTTTTGCTCGTCCTGCGCCTAGGTATTCGGAAGCATCGTTGGTTAAGAAATTAGAGGAGTTGGGAATCGGTAGACCTTCTACCTATGCACCAACCATTACAACGATTCAAAAACGTCAGTATGTTACTACCGAAACTAGGGAAGGTAAGCAGCGCAAAATTGTAGAAGTGACATTGATTGGTGGGGATATTACGGAAGAAGTTAAGGTTGAAAATTTCGGGGCGGAAAAGAATAAATTGTTCCCCTCAGATATGGGAATGTTGGTAACTGATTTCTTGTCGGCCAACTTCGATGCCATTATGGATTATGGCTTTACCGCATCGGTAGAAAAGCAATTTGATGAAATCGCCAATGGCAATCAAGCTTGGCAGGATATGTTGACCGGTTTCTATGGTCCTTTTCATGCCGCAGTTGATACAACGATGGAATCGGCAGAGAGAGTAACCGGAGAGCGGATTCTTGGTATTCACCCTGTGAATGGCCGTCAGATGAGTGTGCGCATGGGTAAGTTTGGCCCATTTGTCCAAATTGGAGTAAAAGACGATGAGGAGAAATTGATTTACGCGAGTTTACAACAAGGTCAATCCATTGAAACGGTTACCATTGAAAACGCGTTGAAATTATTCGAACTACCCCGTGAAGTTATGGTGTATGAAGGCGAGGCAGTTATCGCAGGCATTGGTAGATTTGGACCATATTTAAAGCGCGGTGAGAAGTATTTTAACGTAGAAAAAGGGACGGATTTAACAGAAATGACGGTAGAGGAGTGCGAAGCGATTTTGAAAGAAGCTTTGTCCGGTACTCAGTTTCCATTGCATATCACAGATTATAACGGCGTTGCTTTGGAAGTGAATAAAGGTCGTTTCGGGCCCTATATCAAATACCAAGGTCAATTTATATCTATCCCAAAAGGCCAAGCCCCTGAAACAGTAACTGCGGAACAAGCCGTTGCGTTGGTTGAAGCCAAAATGGCCGGAGCTGCTGCTGCAATTTTGAAGACATTTACCGAAGATGCAAACATCCAGATTTTGAACGGTAGGTATGGTCCATATATCAAAAGTGGCAAGGACAATGTACCGATACCGAAAGATAAAACTTGGGATTCTTTGGTATATGCCGATGTTGAGGTTCTGGTGAAAGGTTTTGTTAAAAAGCCTAAAACCACAGGATTTAAGTCTAAGAAAAAGTAAGCGTCGCATTTGGCGATCTCAAAAATTAGATTGGTACGATTCTCATGATTGATCCTTCAACACTTAGGGCAATGGTTCAGTTACTGGATGATCCTGATTTGGATGTCTCCCTTGCTGTGGAGAGTCGTTTGATGCAAGAAGGCGAGTCAGTAATCGATGAGTTAGAAGCGCTCTGGTTGAATAATGAATTTCCAGAAGCATCTAAGTATATAGAGCTGGTTATTAATAAGATACAGAAGCGTATCCTACATCAGAGATTCACCAATTGGTTCGAACAAGAGCAGCCAGATTTGATTGAAGGGTGGGTCTTGGTGACACAGTTGCAATATCCAGGTGTAAAATTGGTGGATGTGAAGCGACAGTTGAATGATATCAAATTAGATGCTTGGTTGTTGATGGGCAACGTAGAAAACAACCTGGATCGTATTCAGATACTGAATCATGTTTTTTTTGAACAGCACGGTTTTCATGGCGATACAAGCCAATATCACTATACCGATAATTCGTTCATTAATCGAGTGTTGGAGCGTAAAACGGGCAATCCCATTAGTCTGTCCGCCATCTACCTATCGGTGGCTCAACATTTGGGTCTTCCCGTGTTCGGCGTCAATTTACCCCAACATTTTGTCGTTGGATTTTGTAAAATTGGCGAAGCTTATGCAGGGGTGAAGAATGTAAAAACGGTCCCACTCGATGAAGTTGAAAAAGTGATATTTTATATCAATCCTTACAGCAAAGGTCAAATCTTCACCAAAGAAAATGTCGATAGTTTTTTAAAAGTAGTAAATGTGACGCCCTTACGTCAATTTTATATGCCCTGTTCAGTCCGCGATATTATCAAAAGGATGCTTCGTAATTTGCATTATTCTTTCGGTGAAGCTCAAGATAAAGTGAAGCTTGCTGAGGTTGCCGAATTGATGCAAATTTGCGGAATGACAGATGAAATTTCTCCGGATTCAGGCGATAAAGGCGACAATTCGTAGCTCATTTTTGTTTATTACGGATTGGTGTTTGGCGGTGAAATGAAAAAACACGATTTTTGCAGTCAATTCTTATGGCAGAAAAACCCATTGTAATGCCCAAAATGGGCGAAAGCATCGCGGAAGCGACAATTATTCGTTGGTTAAAGAACGAGGGTGATCGTGTTGAAAAGGACGAACCCATCGTTGAAATTGCTACCGATAAGGTTGATAGTGAGATTCCTAGCACGGAAGCTGGGATTTTAGTTAAGCAATTATATCAAGATGGCGATGTAGTTAAAGTAGGGGAGCCTGTTGCAATGATTAATACAGAGGGTGGAGCATCAGCTTCAGCACCTGTAGCAACTTCCGC
Source organism: uncultured Bacteroidota bacterium (assembly GCA_903959115.1). Lineage (GTDB taxonomy): Bacteria > Bacteroidota > Bacteroidia > NS11-12g > UBA955 > UBA955. The sequence goes on along the minus strand of CAJBVU010000143.1, from coordinate 1,510 downwards.
ACCTGTTGCAACGGCCTCAGCGGCGGTAGAAACATCAATTCCAGTGGAAGCAGCGGTTGCAGCTATCGAAAAACAAATTGAATCTGCACAACCCCTTGCTGAGCCTATGTCAAATGATGGCGGCAGTCGTTTTTATTCTCCATTGGTTCTCAATATCGCTCGTGCTGAAGGAATATCTATGTCGCAATTGGAGTCTTTGCCAGGAACTGGGAAAGAGGGAAGAGTGACCAAAGCGGATATCTTGGATTTTGTTGCCAATCGTGGGAATGGAACAGCAAATGCGGCTGTATTAGCTCCAGCGGCTGCCTCAATTACACCAGCGCCAGTGTCAACCCAAACGCCAGCCAAAGTGGAAGTGAAATCGAGTATTTCATTGAACCCGGGTGATGAAATCATCGAAATGGATCGTGTGAGAAAGATGATTGCCGATCACATGGTGATGAGCAAACATACTTCACCCCACGTTACAAGTTTTGTTGAGGCGGATGTTACAAACTTGGTGAACTGGAGAAATCGCGTTAAGGATAGCTTTAAGAAAAGAGAAGGGGAGAACATTACGTTTACACCCATATTTATTGAGGCAGTAGCCAAAGCGATTAAGGATTTTCCATTGATTAACGTGAGTGTGGACGGTAGCACAATTATCAAAAAGAAAAACATCAACATTGGAATGGCCGTAGCTCAGCAGAATGGCAATCTGATTGTTCCGGTGATAAAGAATGCGGATAGCATGAATTTGTTGGGATTAACGCGCATCGTAAATGATTTGGCGGGAAGAGCTCGTATTGGCAAGTTGGTTCCGGATGAAATTCAAGGAGGTACGTACACACTAACCAACGTGGGAAGCTTTGGAAACGTTTTGGGTACGCCTGTGATCAATCAACCGCAAGTTGCTATTATGGCCGTGGGTGCGATTCGCAAGAAACCAGCTGTTTTGGAGACCGAATTTGGCGATGTGATTGCGATCCGACATATGATGTACCTTTCTCATAGTTACGATCACCGTGTGGTGGATGGCGCGTTGGGTGGAATGTTTGTTCGCCGAGTTGCCGATTATTTGGAGCAGTGGGATGTGAATCGCGAGATTTAATATCAACAATATTTTTCCTTATCGTTGGGGGCTTTTTCTTTGATTGGTATGGCTTAATTGGATTTATTTATGAAAATTTTGGTCATATCGGACAATCATGGCTACGTAGATGAAGGTATTTTACATCATGCGGCCTGGGCTGATGAGGTTTGGCACGCCGGTGATTGGCTCAATACGGCGATGCATGAGGCAATTACAAAGCTCGGAAAACCGATTGTTGGAGTGCATGGGAACATTGATGGAATGGACGTGAAAGTGGAATATCCGGATGTTCAATTGTTTGATAGGGAAGGATTTAGGATTCTAATGATACATATTGGTGGAAAGCCTGGTAGGTATCCTGCTAACGTAAAAGACATCATTAATAAAACCAAACCAGACATTTATGTGTGCGGTCATTCTCATATGCTTCAAGTGCAG
>CAJBVU010000142.1 GCA_903959115.1 uncultured Bacteroidota bacterium | reverse complement strand
CGCACCCAATCCCCAACCCAATTTTTTTCTGGACGATTCGCTTAGATTTTTCGAAAATATCAGCGTGAAAAATAAAATGCTCCAGAAGATACCATTCATTATCATCCAACCGTTTGAGCCCGTTGGGACAACATGGTGAATTTTATTAAGATTGGTTGCTATATATGCTTTGTGGGAGGTATCTAGGGCGCTGAGTGTATCCATGATCTCGCAAGATAGAAATTACTTATGGAATAAAAAATCCGTGGAAATTGCCATCCCCTTTTTTGATCATCAATACGATAATTCCCAACCCTATCAAAAAACTCATGATCCATGAGAAGAAATAATGCGCTTTGCCTCCGCAGCATAGGAATACAATGAAACCGGCCGACATGATGGCTGCGGTTATGATTGCTAATGTGTTTGACCAAAAAATTAGGGCTAAAATGCCGACCAGCAATCCTATGGCGTAAATCACAATGGCTGCCGTCTCTAGGTTTTTTACTTGATCTGGGTCTTGTCCGCTTGCATTTATCTCACCTTTGTTTTGTCGCGGATTCTGGATTGATTCTGAAGCGGTCACCCTGCGAGTTTCCGAATGTTGGTTTTTTGCATTTTGGACATTTGTGAAATTCGCAAATTGTGTGGTTTGGTATTCGATCCGACTTCCACTAGCTATTTCGATCTCATGCTGGGTAACAACTTTATTCTTTAACTGGACATTTTTGGTATTTGATGGGTGTGGAATCTGACTTACCGCGCTAGGGTGTTCTAAAAAGCGATTTTCTGCCTCGTGAGCTGCCTTTTGAACTGATTTGCGAGCTGATTTATCCTGATGATTTTTGTCCGACGATTCCTGATGCCCAAAGTCCTGCCAGTCAATGTGAATCCCGCCTTGATGGTATCGGCGTTGTGTCGTACAGCCAGATAAAATAATCACCAATGCAATGAAAATGAATCTTTTGTAGTGTCCCATCATCCTACGAATCTAATGAACACAAAAGTTAGTTTGTTGCGATAATCCGTAAATTAGATTTCATGTTTTGCGATAATCCGTAATCGTTCCATCCTATGGATTTGTCGTCGATTTACTCGTTTAACCAATTGTTCCAATCATTTTCGTTTTTCTATGAACTTCTAACCCCTAGATTTGTTACTTAAAACGATGTTAGAGGGTATTGAATTCAATCAAGGAAAAGGTGTTGTTATTAGCAAGCACATTCCCAAAAATATCGAACCTTTCGATCGTGTTTTTGAGATTTTCAAGGAGCTTCTGACTCATACTTCGGGCGATTTGGATGAGGCGTTTGATTGGCTTGATTCGCTCGATAAAGAATACAATATTTTCACCGGAGAGTATACGATTCATGATTTTGAGGAAGACCTCAGAAAACGTGGCTATATTAAAGAGGAAATTGAACTCACCGATGATGGCGATGGCGATAAAAATGGGAAAGGGAAAAACCTGCTTACGGCTAAGCTTGAAGCGGCATTGAGAGAACATGCCCTAGATCAGATTTTTGGAAAACTCAAGAAAAGTGGCGCTGGAAATCATCGAACCAATAAGTTAGGGGTAGGCGATGAGCGCGATGGCGAAATTCGCAACTTCCAATTTGGCGATGAAATGTCGCGGATTAACATGTCGGAAAGTCTTAAAAATGCCCAAATCAATCACGGCATTTCCAATTTGAAGCTAACGGAAGACGATTTGATTGTGGATGAGACTAAGCACAAGGCACAAATGAGCACGGTGCTGATGATTGATATCAGTCATTCCATGATTTTGTATGGCGAAGACCGCATCACCCCAGCCAAAAAAGTGGCCATGGCCTTGGTGGAGCTCATCCGCCGTAAATACCCCAAAGACGCCATCGATATTATCGTTTTTGGCAACGAATCTTGGTCGATTAAGGTGAAAGATTTGCCCTATTTACAAGTGGGTCCCTATCACACCAATACTGTGGCGGGTCTTGAATTGGCGATGGACATACTCCGACGGAAACGCAATACCAACAAGCAGATTTTCATGATCACCGATGGCAAGCCCAGCTGTGTGAAACTGCCCAACGGCGAACTTTACAAAAACAGCAATGGATTGGACGAATACATCGTTTCCAAATGCTTGAATATGGCAGCCCAAGCGCGCAAATTGAAAATTTCGATTACTACTTTTATGATTGCCCAAGACCCCTATTTGCGACAGTTTGTGGAGCGATTTACCGCTGAAAATCAAGGCAAAGCCTTCCTCACCGGACTCTCAGATTTGGGTCAAATGATATTTGAAGATTACGAAAAAAACAGAATCAAAAGGATTTAATTACAGATGAAACAAGAAACCACATTCAAAGCATTGAAAGCATCGGGCTATGCCCACAAAACCATAAATCAAGAGATTCAAGCGAATCTGATTGCTCGCATCAAAGGGAAACAGACTGTTTTTGAAGGACTCGTGGGTTATGAAGATACCGTTGTTCCGCAGCTCAAAAAAGCAATTTTGGCTGGTCACCACATCAATTTGTTGGGTTTGCGCGGTCAAGCAAAAACTCGTATCGCCAGAAGTATGGTGGATCTGCTCGATGAATATATGCCGATTGTAAAAGGTTCGGAAATCAACGACAGTCCTTTTGCTCCGATTTCGAAGTTTGCAGTGGATTTGGTGGCTGAGCTTGGCGACAAAACGCCCATCGAATGGGTGCATCGTTCGGCGCGATTCTTTGAAAAATTGGCCACGCCAGATGTTAATATTTCGGATTTGATAGGCGACATCGATCCCATCAAGGCGGCGACGTTGAAACTGCCTTATTCTGATGAACGCGTGCTTCACTATGGTATGATTCCTCGTGCCAATCGCTGCATATTTGTCCTAAATGAACTCCCTGATTTGCAGGCGAGAATCCAGGTATCGTTGTTTAATATTTTGCAAGAGGGCGATGTTCAAATTCGCGGATTTCAATTGCGCATGCCCTTGGATATTCAGTTTGTTTTCACTGCCAACCCCGAGGATTATACCAATAGGGGTAGCATCGTGACGCCATTAAAGGATCGTATTGGTTCTCAGATTTTTACGCATTATCCAAAAAATATTGCATTGGCTCGTGCGATTACCGAACAAGAGGCTAAGATTTCTGCGGAGGATTTGGCTGCGGTGTCTATTTGTGATATGGCAAAAAATCTGTTGGAGGAAGTGTCGTTTACGGCCCGCGATAGTGAATATGTGGATGCCAAAAGTGGTGTGAGCGCTCGTCTATCTATCAGTGCGATGGAAAACCTTATCGCTGCTGGCAAACTTCGATTGATCGAAACCCAGAGCGAAAAAACCACCATCAGATTGGTTGATTTTATGTCGATTATCCCATCCATCACTGGAAAAATCGAACTGGTGTATGAGGGTGAGCAAGAGGGGGCCGATGAGGTCGCTCGGATTCTGATTGATGCTGCCATTATGGTTCAATTTAACCAGATTTTCCCACGTATACCCAAGTTAGAAAAGGCGGGAACAAAAACCCCTTACAGCGATTTGGTGCATTGGTTTGAGAAGAACATTGTGGAACTGAATTACACGG
>CAJBVU010000141.1 GCA_903959115.1 uncultured Bacteroidota bacterium | reverse complement strand
GTAGTATTGGATAAAACGCCTCCAGTACTTACCTTGTTGGGTAATGCCACTGTAAATGTAGAACAGTGTGATACATATAATGAAAATGGCGCTGTGGCCACTGATTTGGTTGATGGTAATTTAACAACCAGTATCAAAATTAGCGGATCAGTTAATACTTCTATCGTAGGAAAATACACCTTGACCTATGATGTCATGGATGCGCAGGGCAATTCGTCAACTGCAAAGCGTATAATCAATGTTGTTGACACCAAAAAGCCAGGATTGTTTAGCTATGGAAAACGCTTGGTTGATGGCGACGTTGTTCAGTTGCAGATTGGAAGTTTGTTTGTTGATGCGGTTACTGGTTACGACACTTGTAACGGAAGTATCAGCGTGAATAAAGTTCCTGGCTACAATGGAATGGTTAATACATTGGTTCGTGCAACTTATCCAATTGTCTATTATGCAAAAGATATTCATGGTAACGCTGCTGTAGAAGATGGATTTGTTATCAATTATCGTGTTGATGATTACATTGCTCCTGAGATCTCTTTGAACACAACCGATACTGTGTTCCACGATGTTAATAATCCTTACAGTTCACAGCCAGTAACTGCAACAGATAATTTCAGCTCTGGAAACAAGTTAAGTGTTGAGCGTATTGGAAAAGTTAATCCATATGTTTTGGGGTTGTATACCGAAACATTCACAGCAACAGATGAAAGTGGAACTGTTACAACGCGATACCGTTATGTTAAGGTAGTGGATCGTATCGCCCCAACTTTGATTACCTCTTCAGTGAACGTTTGTGCTGGAACTCCTTTCTGGGCGATGAGTGAAGTTGCTGTAGAAGACAACTATTACGGAAACGATGAATTGCTTCCTTTGGTTAAGATTTTGAGCCATAACGTGAATATCTGGCAGGCGGGTGTTTATTACATTAACTACCAAGTTACCGACCCAAGTGGTAATAAGAGTCAGGTTGTATTGCGTCCTGTCATGGTTCAGTATCCACCAGATTGTGAGAACAGTTTCACAGGAAAGAAAGAGTTGACATTGGCTGAGCAGGTGATGGTTTATCCTAACCCAACTTCGGGTATTGTGAAAGTTGATTTTGCAGTAAACAATGTAAATCCAATATCAATCGTAGTTACCAATTTGGTGGGAGCCCAGGTAGCGGAATTTACCTATGGAGGTGGTTTTGGATCAATGACGCTTGATTTGGCGAAATATGGTCAGGGTGCGTATATGATACACATTGCCAATCAGAAAGAGGTTGCCACGAAAAAGATCATTGTAACTAAGTAAGTGTAGGATAGAAAAATTATTAAAGGAAAAATATAGGAAATGGATTTAAGAAAAAGAATTATTGGAGCTCGAATTATTGCCCTTGCGGTAATGCTTTTGGGGTCCTTTGGAAAGGGAGAAGCGCAGATTTGTACAGCAAGTAACAGCAGTGATTGTAGCTTGATGTGGCTGTCTGGTGTATCGTTTAAGAATAGCGCAGGATCAACTGCTACCTACTCTGGTTTGAACTGCGCAAATACGGGTGGTTTGAGTCCAAAGTTGATGACGAGCGGTGCGGTGATGGATATTACTCCAGGTGAGGTGATGAGTATGACCATAGAAAACACTTGTACATATGCATTGTATGTGGGTGTTTGGATTGACATGGATGGCGATAATAATTTCACAGCCGCGGAGTGTATGTCGACTGTTGTGGCGCCATTTGCTCAAGTTGCAGTAAACTCTACGAAAACTGCAAATTTAGCTGTGCCGTGTGCGGGTTCAAAGCCAGGTGTTAGAATTATGCGTGTGCGTGCTTCGTATTATACCTTTACTCCATCCCAAGGTTGTGGCACTATTTCGACTTACGGGAACATCATGGATTTTGAAGTGAATGTGAAAGCCGTAAGTCCTCCAGTAGCTGACTTTGCTGTTCCAACAGGATCAAACTTTATCAAAACGCCAATTGGTTTTAACTCTACAACAACCAGTTCAGCGTATAACCAAAAATGGAGTTTCCAATCAGCAACTTCAATTATTAGTACTGGTGCAAAAGGTCGTGCTAGTTGGCCCAATACCGGTTATTACAATGTGAAATTGGTTCAGCAGTTCTGTGGTATGTCTGATTCAATTATTAAAACGGTAAAAATCGACAAGCCAACGGTGGCTCCAACAGCTGATTTCTTGGCTGCGAGCAACCAGGTTGAAGTGTTTTATACAACACAGTTGTTTGACTTGAGTACCAATGGCGCATACAAGTGGAATTGGACGGCTACTTCGCCATCTGGAGCAATTGTATACACGAGTACTGCTCAAAACCCAGTATTCTCATTTGATGAATTGGGATGGTGGACGATTTGTTTGACATCAACCAATGATATCGGACCTAGTACTAAAGTATGTAAGTCAAGTTATATTCAAGCGGTTCCTCCTGGGGAATTCTATTTGGGACCAAACAAAATTGCATCTAACCAGGGTGGTATTTTGTACGACAATGGTGGTAAGGGCGGTAATTATGGTAACGGTAGAAAAACGGCTATCGATTATTTCCAAATCTTCCCATGTGGTGCTAAAGAAATTCGTTTGAAATTCAAACAGTTGAAACTGTCCTTGGGAGATGGTGGCGATCGTTTGCGCATTTATGATGGTCAAGATGCTTCAGGTAAGGAGATTTCCCCTGCAGGTGGTATTACTGGTGTGAACTTCACTATGTTCTCATCTACTGTATTTAAAGCTTTCAGTGGTTCTATGTATATCACATTTGAATCGAATACAGCGAATAACGATAGCGGATTTATTGCGACATGGGATTCTGAGTTGTTGCCTGTGGCAAATCCTAAATCTGGTTATGATGTTGATTACACAACCATCGGCAACGGAACAAACTTGGATTTTGTTGCAAATGTAAAGGATGCACAAGGTCAGGTTGAATACGATTGGATGATCGACGGTACTTCAGGATATGGTGCAAAAGCGAAAGTATTTACAAATGCTTTCTATACAGATGGTACGTATCAAGTTTGCTTAATTGCAAAAGTGTGTAATGGGGTTGATACTTTTTGTAGGAACATCACAGTGAATACACCCACAGGACCTGGATTCGTTGATTTCACAGCGAGCAATTTGCGTCCAAAAGTGGGAGAGGTTGTATCTATTAAAACAAAAACAGATTTTGCTTCAAATTTCGAATGGAGTATATATCCATCTACCTACAGTTTTGTGGGTGGAACGACAATCAATAGTCGCAATCCGCAGATACTATTTAGCGTAGGTGGAGCTTATACGTTTACGTTGCGTGCATGGAGTACCCCTGGTGGACGTGCAGCAACAGAAAAGAAAATCATCAAAACCAAGTATGTAATCGCGGTTAAATATTGTACCCCGGTTACCGACATGTTGTCGTCAGACGTTGCGATTTCTAAAGTTGAATTATTGCAAGATAATGTGAGTTTGTTGGAGAATACTTCTGAAGTGGGCGTGTCTGCATACAGTGATTTCACTGATCAATTCAATGATGCGTTGAGTTATGGTTCTTATTATACAGTTATTGCTACACGTCGTACCAATGCCAACAATGCCAATTTCAAAGCTTGGATTGATTATAATATCGATGGAACTTTCACTGATGATGAGTTGATACTTAACAGTGGCTCGATTGTCGGTACTAAGGCGAGTAATAAATTTCGCGTTCCTGATTTGAAAGATTGTTTTGAAGGGGTAACTCGGATGCGTATTGCTGTATCTTATGGTTCATTCTCAAATACGGCTTGTGGAGTAAACGTGGTGGGTGAATTTGAAGATTATGGTATCACATTGGCAAACGACAAACGTGCTCCAGTGATTACATTGGTAGGAAGTGATGTTGTGCGTGTTGAAAGAACTTCTAATGCAACGGCCTGTTGGTCGGAAGTGGCCTACAAGACCTATTCAGCTTCGGATCCTACGGAAGGTGATTTAACATCGAAAGTTTTGATCACTGGTGATTTGGATTGTACAACGCCAGGTACTTATGCAATGAACTTTGGAGTTACTGATGCCGCTGGTAATTCTTCAGCTCAGGTAACAAGAACCGTTATTGTTGTATTAGATAAAACGCCTCCAACACTTACTTTATTTGGTAGCGATACAGTTACGGTTGAACAGTGCGGTGTTTATTCTGAACAAGGTGCTGTAGCCAGTGACTTGGTTGATGGAAACCTAACGTCAAGTATTAAGACGAACGGAAAGGTAAATACTTCTTTGGTTGGCGTTTATACTGTGACTTATGATGTTATGGATGCGCAAAGAAATGCATCAACCAAAACTAGAACGGTAAAGGTGGTTGACACGAAGAAGCCAGGGATATTTAATTATGGAAAGCGGTTGGTTGATAATGATGTGATCAATATCCAATTGGGTAGCTTATTTGTAGATGCGGTGAATGGTTTTGATACATGTAACGGAAGTATTTCAGTAAATAAAGTACCGGGTTACAATGGCATGGTAAATACATTGGTTCGTGCAACTTATCCTGTGACTTATTTTGCCAAGGATATTCACGGAAACGATGCCGTAGAAGATGGTTTCACTGTAAATTATCGCGTAGATGACTACATCGCCCCTGAAATCACATTGAATACTCCAGATACAGTTGTACATGATGTAAATAATTCTTACAGTTCTCAAAATGTAACGGTGAGAGATAACTATAGTGCAGTTTCTAAGATTTCAATTGAAAAGACTGGCAAAGTGAATCCATTTACATTGGGACTATATGTGGAGACATATACAGCAACCGATGAAAGCGGGAATATCACAAAGCGCAGTCGTTTCGTAAAGGTTGTAGATCGTATTGCACCAACACTAATTACTTCTGCGGTAAATGTGTGCGCTGGTACTCCTTTCTGGGCGATGAGTGATGTTGCGGTAGAGGACAACTACTATGGCAATGCTGAATTGATGCCGTTGGTAAAAGTATTAAATCATAACATCAATATTTGGCGTGCGGGGATGTACTACATCAACTATCAAGTGGTTGATCCAAGTGGTAATCGCAGTCAGGTTGTATTGCGTCCAGTTCGCGTGATGTATCCACCGGATTGTACAAACAGTTTCTTGGCGAAAGAAGATTTGACATTGGCTGAGCAGGTGATGGTTTATCCTAATCCTACGAATGGTTTGGTGACATTTGATTTTGCTTTGAATAATGCATCTCCAGTTCATGTTGAGATCACAAATATGGTGGGATCAAAAGTGGCGGAATACAATTTCAATGGTGGCTTTGGTTCACAAGAAATTGATTTGGGCAAATTCGGTCAAGGTACCTATTTGATAAACATTAGAAATAATAATGAAGTAACAACAAAAAAGATCATTGTAGCAAACTAAAAATTTAAAAAACTAATAACACGATTATGAAATTGAACAACTATATGAAACAGAAATTCAAGGGTGCGTTGCTCTTGATTTCTTTGGGTTTGTCGTCGGCTTCTGCCTTCGCACAAATGAGTGGTAGTTATACCATTGATCCAGCAGCGGCGGCAACCGCCACAAATTTTACTTCATGGACAAGTTTTGCTACGTCATTTAACGCGGCAAGTATTGTGGGTCCCGTGACAGTGAATGTGAAGGCCAGTAGTAATATTGGTTTAAATGCCATTACGCTAAATGCCAATGCGGGAAGTAGCTCGACCAATACTCTAACGATAGAGGGTAATGCCACAACTCTTACCTATACTGGGTCAAATGCGGCCTTGCGATTGAATGGTGCAGATTACGTAATTGTCAAGAATATGACGATTGATAATAGCAACACGACTTCACCAGGTGGTGTTTGGATTACGAATCAGGCCGATTATAATGATTTTAACGGGGTGAATATTTTCTTGAGTGCTTATAACGGTACGTCTAGTGCGACGTATTATTATGCACTTAGTACATCCGTTACAAGTGGTATGTCTAATGGGTCATTGGCAACTGGAACGTCAGGTCAGCCAGGTTCATTTAATAGAATTCGTAATTGCACAATGTACACACAAAGCGGCGGTTCAGGTCCATATACCGCGGTGGGTTTAAACGGTAATACCGCCAATTACACAACAACAGCTCAGAACAATTCAGTTGAGGGATGTACGATTCGCAATTTTTATTACTATGCTGTATTTATGCAATATCCCAATGGGAACCAGGTGTTGATGAACGACATTTCTCGTGCCAATGCAACTACTGGTGGTAGCACTACAATGTATGCGATTTATGAAAATTATCCTTACGCAAGTAGCAGAGACAACTTGGTAAACGGTAACAATATCCATGATTTACCCTTTGTTGGAGCAACAACATCTACCACAAATATGAGTACATTTTATGGTATCGCGTTGAATTATCCTACGGGAAATGCAACCTATGAAGTAATTGCTGATGGGAATATTGTAAAAAATGTAGCCTATACAACGGGATCGCGCTACGTGTTTTACGTTTACTATCCCGTTTATACGGATGTATTAAACAATACAGTAGATAACGTAGATGGTACTAGTACTGCTACAACAAATTATGATTATTACATTTATTATCCAAAAGACGTTCGTATTAATGGAAACAAAGCGATAAACGGTGAAACACTTGGATATCTTTATTGCTTCTATTGCTATTATGGAACAACATCGGCTTATGCTTTTAATGAGTTTAACGACAATATTGTTACTGCAAATAAAACCGTAAACTACTTGTATTCAGCGTATATTTATTACTATACTGGTATCAACAGCTGGAGGGTAAACCGGAATACTGTTGTGAACAATGAGGTGACAGGAACCACAGGATACCATTATTTCTACTTGTACTATTTTATGAACTATGAAGTAATCGGTAACGTGGTTGCGGGTAATAAATCAAATTCCTCTTATATCTACATTTATTCAGGTTTAAGTGGTACCTATACTGCCGAGATTAGGAATAATACATTCCAAGCCGATATGTCATCTGCAAAAACGCCGGGTTCATCGTATTGCTATGGATATTTCTATTTATACTATCATACAGTAATTTTTACGGGTAACATCATTGACCTAAAGGGTACTGGTTCTCAATATTATCGTTACTTATACATGTACTTGGCCTATGCTTCTCCAGGTGTATTAAAAGAATTCAATGACAATACGTATTCTTTGAATAACTTGTTTACTTATCCTTACTGGTACTTTAATGGTACCAACTATACAGATTGGGCAGGATTTAGTGGTGCCGGAGTAAATGGTTCACGCGACAATGGTGTAGATCCTAAATTTGTTGATAAAGCAAATCACGATTGGAGAGCAGGAGCTTGGGATGTTCAGAATAATGTGAGCTACATTTCTAAAAATGATTTAGATTGTAATAAAGTAGCGAGAAATCGCACCAAACACGATCGCGGTGGTTTAGAAACGATGACAGATTTGGAAAGAATGTCTACCAATTTTACCGTGCCCGCATCAGTATGTGCTGGTTATACATCTGGCCCTACTTGGATTGCTCTAAAAAGTAATTATTCTTACGACAAAGCACGCAATTTTAATGTTTCATATGCGATAAATAAAGGCCCAAAAGTTAGCGCATTGGTTACTAAGCAGTTAGCTCAAGGGGATTCTGTAAAAGTGTATTTCCCAACGCCGATTGTATTGAATAATGCCGGTCCTGCGCGCATTGCAATCTTTATTGATTTGCCGGATGACGACAATAGTGATGATTCATTCATCTTTAACACTTTTGTTAAGCCAGCACCAGGTGGTGGTGTAATGACATTCACCACTTCATCAACTTGGGCGTACTACCAGCCATCTAAAAACAATGATGTTACTGTATTGGGTCAGCCCGTTGAGTATTCAGTGAATTCACCTCGCATTTACACAAACAAAGATTACTTGGGTAATGGTGGTGGAAACAACTGGGCTGCAAGTGTTGTAGCCAAGTGTAAGTATGGTAAATCAGTTACGGGTGGCACTTTGGTTCCTCCTACTGCTACGTCGGATATGGTGGTTAAGTTTATTACTAATGATAAAACTTTGGAAGATTCTATGATTACAATTTATGTAATCGTGAACGACAAAGGAAATGGTTGTGACACGATCATCAAGCGTGATGTATTGATCTACCCTACCATCGTACCAAACTTTACCAAGCCAAAACAGGCCTGTGTGGGTGAGAGCGTATTATTTGAGAATAAGTCGACCGTAACTTCAGGGAATATGGAATTCTTATGGGATTTTGGAACCGGAAAAGCGGCCGATAAAACAGATGCTCCAGATCCAGTATTTACTTTTAACACACCCGGTACATATACGGTAAAGATGTTGGCAAAGACATTGCCGTTTGGTTTCCCAAGTATGGATAGTACTACTTTTCAAGTGAATCCTGTTCCTACAGCAATCTTCACAAAGAAGAATGCTTGTGAGGGTTACGATTTGTCTTTCACTAACCAAACTTCACCAAGCAATGCTAAGGTGAGTTGGGATTTTGGTGACAACAAAGGCATTAGCACTTCAAACAATCCCACATACAAGTATTCAAGCAAAGGATCTTACTTAGTTACTATGACTGCAGATTTGGCTGGATGTATTGCAACAGCAGTGCAGAGAGTATATCAATTTGAGAAGCCAAAAGCTGCTTACAAAGTAGTGAGTGGAGATTGTGATAACAAAGACTTCGTATTTGCAAACAACAGTAGCATCGGATCGGGATTGATTGGATCATACTGGAATTTTGATGATAACAGCGTAAGCACGGACATGGCGCCTAAGCATTTGTTTGGATCATCAGGAAAGAAGAATGTAAAGTTGGTTATCACTTCAGAATTTGGATGTAAGGATTCGGTAACGAATATTGTAACTGTTAAAGAAAGTCCAAAAGTGAGCTTCATCAATGGCCCAGCTTGTTCTTTGAAGCCAACAGAGTTTACAAATACAACTCCTTCGGTAGCCAATGCAACGCCAAGTTATCAGTGGGTATTCAGCGATGGTAAATCAACCAAAGCAGAGTCGCCATCACATAGTTGGGGATCATTGGGACCTAAGACGGCCACTTTGACAATTTCATTGGACAATGGTTGTACATCATTTGCCACCAAATCTTTGGATGTGTTGATTCAACCGAAGGCTACCTTCACTGCACAAGATGTTTGTGCTGGTCAGCCTGTGGTATTCAACAACAGTACAACATGGGCTCAGGGTGATATCAGTTATGAGTGGGATTTTAGTGATAACACCATGTCAACTGATAGCGATCCTTTGCACACCTATAACGTAAACGCAACTACTACTTATAACGTAACGTTGAAGGCGAAAATTGCGGGTGGATGTTTGGATTCATTTACTCGTCAGATCACCATCAACGAAGGACCAAAGACTTGTGATTTTCAAGCGACTCCAGATTACGCATTTGGTTACTACGGAATGAAGTTCGAGCCGATGAACGCATCAGGCGCTACAGGAGCACAGGGAACGGTTACCTATACTTGGGTTATTGAGAATGGAGGAAAGCAAAATGGTCCTACCGCTCAATTCAACTTCTTGAAAGATGGTAGCTACCAAGTAACGATGTACGCGGTTACTAAGTCAACAGGTTGTGAGTGCAGCGCTACAAAGACGGTGGTAATGAACCGTGCCTCAGCGAAGAGCTTGGCAACTTCAGGTGTTGCGGTTTATCCTAACCCTGCTATTGGCAGCTTCAATGTTGCTATGACTGAATCATTTGGTTCTGCCGTGAGCATTGTAGTAACCAACATGAATGGTGCAGCAGTGAAGTCGATCAATACCCAGAACAATGGATTGGTAAATATTGACACTCGTGATTTGAGTGAAGGTGTTTACATGGTTCGCGTTCAGAGTGGAAGTCGTGTTGCAACAGAAAAGATCACTGTCACCAAGTAATTGGTGTCGTTAAGTATATTGAATCATTAAAGAGGGGCGCCCGCAGGGCGCCCCTCTTTTTTTAATAGATTTCATATTGTCTGACTCGCAATCGCATTGTAATTTTACCCCATGAATGTTGGTGATTCGCCCGATCCTTTTTTTCAGTCTAACGGATTGGATCATCCGGAACAATCCCATCAGCCTAATCCGGCTCAGTTGCTGCACAACAAAGCAAAAGCCGCCTTGGCTCTCGGTGAAATTTACGAAGCCAATATCCTTATTCGGAAAGCCCTAGAGTTGGATGCTTCGGAAAATAACATCGCCCTAGCCAAAGAAATCAAACATCAAATGGGTTTGAAAGCACTCGTCAAAGCCCAACATTATTTTGATAAGGGTAGACGCGATGAGGCCTATGATGAAGCGAAGAAAGTCATTCAGTTGATGGGTGAATCGTTAGAAGCACAAGAAATCATCGACCAGATAGACCAGAAAAATCAACGCTCAAAATCCAAAGGGAAGTCGGTTTGGATTCTGATAATCCTATTGTTTGTGGCGGGCATCGCTGCGATGTTGGTCTATTACCAGAGTTTTAGTGAAGAGCAAGCGGCTTGGAGTGAGGCAAATCAGGAAGCAAGTATTCCATCGTATCAGCACTTTTTGGAAAAATTCCCTAAAGGTAAGTTTGGGTCGATGGCCCGTGAGGCACTCAAAGCACTGTATGAAAAAGATGAACAGCTTTGGAATTCGGCATTGAATCCCCCTGACAAATCCAATTTGGGTCGGTACTTGTTGGCCATGGAAGCTGCCGGAGGTATGCATATCGAAGATGCCAAGCTGATGATCGATTCGTTTGACTTTGATGTTGCGTTGCGCGCTGGGAGTTTGGAAGCGTTGCAAGGATACATCAGCGCGCATCCAAAAGGAGTTTATATCCAGTCGGCCAGAAATATGCTCACAACCTTGGTGACACCCGAGGAGAAAGCTTCGCTTATTGCTCATTTACAGACCTTCTACGACCTTTTTGCCAATGGCAGCCACAAAGAGTTGTTGATCTACTTTGGGGAGTCCACGCCCCGATTTATGGATAAAACGCAAATCAATAAATCAGATTTGTACGATTTGTTTCAAAAAAATCAAGATGGAGTGGTAGAGGAAGAGATAACGATTGATACGGCATCATTTTCGGTGAGCAAGGACAGCAGTGGTACTTATCGGTGTAAATATCAATTGGATTCGCATCGAAAAGCTAAAAAGGAAATCGAAGTGCCCAAGAGAAAGGGGAAGTCACGACTGTTTAAAACCGAGACCATTATTACGCACTACTATGCCAAACAGTCGGTTACGGTGATGTTGAATCGTGAAAAGAAGATTCAAGAATATGCAGTTCGCGTATTGAGTTCTCGAAAAGAGACCGAATAGAGGCTTTACAGGTGTTTCAGCGCTTCGCGTTTGGATAGGCCACTCAACTGCTTGTCGTGTTGATTTACAAAATCTATCACCCATTGCGGGTTGATTCTGGCATATTGTCTGAGCGACCAGCCAATGGCTTTGCGAATAAAGAACTCTTTACTATGCATGTGCGGGAGGATCGCTGTTTCTAGAAAAGTAGTGTCGGTTTGATGTTTGCATCGCAGCTGGACAATAATTGCGGTACGATTTAGCCAATAGTTGTCGCTTTCAACATGTGGTCCGAATTTTTCCCAGAGGCAATCGGGATTTTTGACAACTATCGTACTTAAGATGCCGCCTGCAATAGAATCTACGGAGTCCCACCAACTTCTTTGCGTAATGAGCGAACAAATCCATTCGATATCGTTTGGCGTTAATTGCTTTTGCATTTTTGCCAACAGGCTCATCGCTGCGTAGGCGTATTCTCTTTCCGGAAGTGACCACAGTTGATTACAAATTTGAGGTAGTTCGGAATGGCTGGGCAGATTTTCTTTTTGAAGGATGGGTTTAAGTAGCTCTGTGCGATGTGGTGATGAAATCCCTAAATACGGAAAATGGCTTTTCATGTAGGCCGACATGGCTTGGGCGGCATTGGGATTGGCTGCGGTTTGGAATTGCGATTGAACGGCAATGACCCATGGGTGTAACATGCATCAAAGGTAGTAAAACGATTTTACGAACTGGAATCGAACCCCACGCATAGGGTAGAATTGGAGATGGTGCCGCTATTTACAGGGTACCATTCGGTTTTGCAGTTTGAGTTGTGGAGAATGCAATGGTTTGAACTTTACCATCATTGAGGACATTTCATTGGGATAGCCCAATAAATACAAGTAATGGTGTGTATCTACAGTTGAATCACTTTTGGTTAGCTTAGTTGTACTCCCTTCGATTGTTTTCCCATTTGATTCCTTGATTTCGTATTTTTTGTGCTCTAGGTCGATGTGTAATTCATTTTGAAATGAGTCACCAAAATTCCAATGGCCGCTGGCCGCAGCGATGAGTAATTTATCTTCAAAAGCCAATATTCCAATCATCGAAACTAGGAAAGTTAATCCAGATAAGGCGGCCATCGACTTAAAAGTTAAAATGCGAATTGGCAGTTTCAATTTTGCAAATTGTAGTATCGCAATTAATCCGAAAATACAACTAAACCACAGCAGAATGTGAATGACCCACAAGAGGGCATCGGCGATGGAAATCGAAAGAAACATAAGGGAAAGGATAGGGGCAAATATCTTCTCGCGCCAAAAAATAATTGGTCACATATTGGTGATTACCGATGATAAACGTCAATTTTAGTTAGGTTTAGGGGAGTGGCTCAATCGCGACTCACGAAGTATACAAATCGTCGTTTGTCTGATTCGTCCTTGATACGATTTATCAGTCCGGGCGAGGCAACTTCTATTTGGGCGAGGATTCGATGTCGTTTTGCTTTCCTACTTTCAAGTTCCATATGGTCAATTCCCAAAAGTTGGTCTAGTTCCTCGGTTGTTAGGGTTTTGGAATTGTGCCGGATGATTCGCTGAATCAAGGGTGTTTGTTTTTTCCTTTTGATGCGGTTCTTAAGAAAAATGGATATGGCGATAACGAATAAGTTGATGCCAACTAGGATTGCTATTGAAATTTCCTTTGGATATTGCTGAAAGTAACTAGGGTTTAAAATGATTTTTTTAGCAGTGGATTTGTGATTATTCCAAAAGTTAACCATACTCACTCCAGGTAGGTTCTCGTTGCTGGGGTGGTGGATGTCGTTGGAGAAGAAAAGGGAGTTGTTGTCTACCGATATGTTTTGGTATGATGTTTTTATCCCAAGTTCTTCTTGGGTTACTTGTATAAATTCTAATGTTTTAGGGTGAATCAACATTGCATTTCGATTGTCTAATACCAAAATGTAATCTGTTGTATAAAGAATAATTTCTGCTTGGAAATTTTGCAATTCTTTTTGAACGATGGGGAATCGCTTCCATGTGAGACTGGGTAAATCGAGTTGATAAAAGTAGGGGTCGGAAATATCATCTTCAATGCTGTTTCCACTCAAAGAGTTGCTAAAAAGGTAAAGTTGATCTTTGACTCTAATGACGCATCCTTTGATATATGAGGGTTTTTGCCCTGAGGTTTTTACCAGATACCATTCTTTGCTATTGAAATTAAAACTCTCAAGATTGCTGTTTGTTACAAATTGGCCGTATCCACCCATGGTAAATATTTGGCCGTTGTATTCAAAAAGATATCGCCAAAAACTACTGCCATGGTATATGGATTTGTCTAATCGAATTACAGTATCACCGGTAATTTTGAAAAGGTATCGCAGCCCGTGAATATTGAATAATGTGTCTTGCCCAAGCTGAACAAAAGCGCCTTTCCCCAACAATAGTTCATGTTTGCCCGCTTCTTCTTGTAAGATGGGTTGAATGGTTTTCTCAATGAGCAATTGCTGTTTAAGTGAAAGTCTTTGAGCGATACTTCTGTTGGGTAGAAAAATAGAGCCAATGATTATTAGCAATAGAATTGAAAATCCATGCGACTTGACTTTTATGTCGTAGGGATGATGCTTCAAAATTGCTATAGTCATGGGGTGAGATTGTATAACAATGTTAGATTTTTAAATTGGATTGGTCAATAGTAACAGGGTATTACTTAGTAAAGTATTGTAAAGAATTTATGGGCACGAAATGGGTTTGATGGGCGGGCTAGTGAATTGCAAAACGCAATTGATCGAAGGCGCTTTTGCGGTAACATCGTCAGAATCGATGTAGCGTTGTTTGTTGGGATAGGAGGAATTGATTATCTTTGCAACCCTTTAAAGGTGACCCGTTCTCATGCACACTATTACCGGGAGATTAGGTTTTGGCCAAGTCAAATAACCAAATCGGGATGTAGCGCAGCCCGGTAGCGCACTTGCATGGGGTGCAAGGGGTCGTGAGTTCGAATCTCGCCATCCCGACCCAGTAAAATCAAGGCCTCAGAGAGATTTGGGGCCTTGCTGTTTTTGGCCGGTTCAAACATGGTTCAAACGAAATCACCAAAAACATATCGAAATTGGTGATTATACTCACCGAATTCATATTAAAATTGGTGATTTCGTGATTAATTGTATGCTTGGGCTAAAGTCCATTTTCCCTCCGTTGACTGCTAAGGATTTGCAAAAATTGATAAAACGGATGTAAAAAATATGTAAGAATTTGATTGCCCATGTGGAGAATTTGAATTGTCTATCATATGTTTGAAAATCAAATCGTTAGATTATTTAGATGGTTTGCCTAATTAGCAATGATCCTAAATCTTCCCAAAAGCATTAGTAATATACAACCAGACTACCCAAACTTCGTAATGATGACCCAGAAAAAACACTCCATTTCCGCCGGCCTTATCTATTTGGCAATGGTTCTATTTATAGCAAATCCACTATCCGCACAAACCAAAAAATATCCCGCGGCCAAGAGCTTGTTGCGACAAGAATTTCACCCTGAGGAAGGCTTTGCCAACTTACGTGCTCTTCAGTTAGGGAAAGAGGGTGTTCTGCTTACATCAGAAACCTATAAAATAGAAAGAGGTGAAATGCGCTACCATTACGATATCGTCAATACCGACCTTAAAATTGTTAAAGAAAATATTCTAATTGTGGACAGGGTGTTTATTGGTACAGGGATGAATCAAAGAGCATTTTTGGGGCAAACCCATTATCATCATTTGTTTTTTGGCAAAAAGAACTTTATCCTTCATACTGTGCCTCGGTCAGGATTGGAAGATGCTACCGAAGTGCGTGGGTCTTTTCCCATCGAAGGTGTTATTCAATTCGTCGCATCTCTGCCAGAGAAATTGGTCCTTGTATTTAGGAGCAAATCAGCGGTTTCTTTAGTATTTGTCGATTGGAAAACCGGTGATACCCACGTGACGCCGATAAAATTACCGGAGGAGGTCAAAGCAAAGAAAGCAACCATTTTAAGTTTCCAAGAGATTACGAATATCAATGAATTTGCAGTAATCCTTCGAATCAATGAAAAAAGCGGGTACCACAATCAATGTTTAATGTACTCACCCAATGGCGATTTGGTTAGAACCATTGAGATAACTCCAAAGCAAGACATTGTGTTGATCGAGTGTAAAATAACAGCAACAGACAAGACGAAATTCATTTTTTCAGGCACCTACAACAACAAATTGCAAAACAAAAAGTCGTTGTTGGCCGAAGGTTTCTTTTTCGCCGAAAGTGATACGCGCGTTTTAAAGTTTTTAACCCCAACCAACTTTCTTGATTTGGAGAATTTTACTGAATTCCTGTCGGATCGAAGGCAAAACAGCATCGATAAGCGTGTGGAAAGGGCAGAGAATGTGGGCAAGCAATTGACCATGGATTATTCGATGACAATACACCCCATTGTTACTTTGTCTGATGGTTATATCTTGGTGGGTGAAGCATTTTATCCAACTTATGCCACTCGTGAGACAATTGTCAATGGGAAAACAGTTAGACAAACCTCATTCGACGGTTACAGATACACACATGCCGTTGTTGTGAAGTTCGACGTCAATGGCAATCGCAAGATGGATCAATGTCTGCCATTAAAACTTGATTATAAGCCCAAAGAAGTTTTGAAATTTGTTGCGGTGAATGCATCAGTGCCAAACCAGATTTCCTTAAGTTATGTTACAGATAACATTTTGACTTACAAGGTTTTCAACCAATCAGGCACGGAAATTTCACAGAATAAATGTGAGATTGTAGCAACTGGAAGAGAAGATGAGCGACTAATTAGTACAACCGCGAATATGCGTCACTGGTACGATGCCAATTTTCTCGTATCTGGCTATCAGACCACCAAAGATCAAGATGGCGAAAGAACCAAGGTGTTCTACCTCAACAAAGTACAGCTGGTGGAGTGATTCGTTCGTGGTGATGTTGTAATTTCACGACCGTAATGAATCAACTAGCAACCCCCATAGAATTTCGTTCCGATACCTTTACCAACCCTCCGAAGCCATGCTCCAGGCCATGTTTGCGGCTTCCGTGGGCGATGATGGCCTTTCTTTATGGCTAACGCGTTGAATATTAGTTGTTAATTGCCTCGTCAACACCTTTCAGAGGTAGGATTAATTTGGTAATTTTGTGGGTTTTGTATTGCAGTGTTCAATACATTAAGGATTTAAATATGTTAAAACCGTTATGTCGGTAGATGCCCTAAATTCATGGGCTTTCACCTAAATTTGAAGTTCATGCGCAAATTCATATTCATTGCAGTTGTACTTTTATTCACCGGAACTTCATGGGCACAGAATCTCCCCATTGATTTTGAGCGTTCTGATCACAATTTCAGTGCTTTTGGGGGCGCGCAATTTACGAGGGACAAAGACCCTCTCAGTGCAAATAACAATGTTGGACATATCACCAACATCGGCGTAGATAAATTCGAAGGCGTTTTTATCGATTTGCAAAATGGGTTGCAGCTGGAGACGGCGAAGAAGATTTATTTTTCTGTTTACCATGCGGAAGGTGATTCCTTTACCTTTCAAATTAAACTCGAGAAAAACACGAACGGTGAGCCCGATATCTACGTGCAGAAAACCATAAAAAATAGCAATTGGCATCACGATTCATTTGATTTTTCGAAAGCGAAGGTGGTAGGCACAAATGCAGTTGTCAATGGCCGAGGTCGATACAATCGCATAACCCTTTTCTTTGAGCCAAATCAGTTGAAATCGGGAGACTATTATGTTGATGACATCAGAGATTTCGCATCGAAACTGCCCCCGACATCCTCGGGGACCATGCCAGTCTATGACAAATTGGTTTGGTCCGACGAGTTTGATTATGCGGGCAAGCCCAATCCCATGAAATGGCATCATCAAGTAGTACCTCCGAATAACGGCGGATGGTTTAATAATGAGATACAGCACTATACCGATAAGCGGGACAACTCGTTTGTGGGCGATGGGAGCATGAAAATCGTCCTGAAAAAAGAAAAATTCACTTACGACAATAGCACCAAAGATTATACATCGGCTCGTTTGAATTCAAAGTTTGCATTTACCTATGGTAGGATTGATGTGCGTGCGAAATTGCCTTCAGGCAGTGGTGTTTGGCCGGCGATTTGGACTTTGGGTACCAATGTGGGTGAGACAGGAAACTATTGGGGTCAGGATGCTGCTACGGTGGGCTGGCCGGCTTGCGGTGAGTTGGATATCATGGAGAGTTGGGGGCAAAATCCTCGTTATGTTTCATCGGCGGTGCATACCAAAGCGCGTTACGGGGGTGTTGAAGTCGGCGGGATCTCACTGCCTGATCCATACAACAATTATCACGTGTATTCCATGGTTTGGTCGCCCGAGAAAATATGGTTTTTTGTGGATGACAACGAGATTCATAACTATGGTCCCGAAGTGCGAACACCCGAAAATTGGCCCTTTTCAAAGGATCAGTATATCCTGTTGAACATCGCAGTATTATCTCTGGTGGATGCGAAGTTTGATTCATCGCGCATGGAAATCGACTATGTGAGGGTTTATCAGAAAGCAATCACGACTGCGGTGAATGGTGCGCCAAAGGAAACCGGAGCGTTGCTTTACCCGAATCCGACATCGGACAAGTTGTTTGTGCAAGGAATGGATCGATATATTGCCTATTCTATTTTGGATATGAACGGTCGGATCCTTCAAAGTGGTTCGCTCAGCAGCCAGGCAGACATTGATGTAAGCAAATTGGCGGCGGGGGTTTATCAACTATCGTTGAAGGCTGGTGATCAGTTGGTTTCATCGGGGTCGAATGCGACTTTTCGATTTGTCAAAGAATAGATGGTCTTCAATTTTGTAATTTTACCCCCATCATGAGCCAGTTAGAAACACCCATAGAATTTCGTTCCGATACCTTTACCAAACCCTCAGAAGCCATGCTACAGGCCATGTTTGCGGCTTCCGTGGGCGATGATGTTTTTGGAGAAGACGCCTCAGTGAATGCCCTCGAACGGAGTGTGGCCGAGTTTTTTGGGATGGAAGCGGGATTATTTTGTCCGTCGGGCACCATGACAAACCAAATCGCCATTCAGGTGCATACCCAACCCGGCGATGAAGTAATTTGCGAGGCCGGTTCACACGTCTATTTCTACGAAGGCGGTGGCATCGCCAAGAATGCTGGGGCTCAAGTGAGGTTGGTGCAAGGCTCGTTCGGACAGATTACGGCAGCGCAGATTTTGCCCGTGATTAACCCGGAT
>CAJBVU010000140.1 GCA_903959115.1 uncultured Bacteroidota bacterium | reverse complement strand
TTATTTAATTATCAATTGAATATACGAGTTTGAGATAACTTGTGGATTGAATAATGACGGCAATGGAAGACACAAATAGTAATTTTAAAATGGCGTGGACGTTGTTTCTAATAATATTGACAACGGTAATTATTGTCTTATCTGTTGGAATCCAATCAAAAGACACGACTGGAGGAGGAGCGTTTCTTGGGATGAATACTCAGGATAGGAAAAGTCTTACTAAATTAGTTGTTGTTTTTCCCATCTGTTATTTTGTTTTTATCAGACAGATAAGAAAATTGAAAAATAATCACTTGAAAGGATCTTTTTTTTAGTTCAAGGACTTGGGATATTATTCTATGCATTTTGTATTGTTGACAATTCACATCCAGGGGTTGACATGCAATCATTAGCAGCAGAATACAGTATCTATAAGTCTAACACATTTGTTTTTGTATATATCGTCCCAATATTAAACTTCATTGTAGCCACGAGTTACTTTGTTGGTATAAAAATACATGATAGATTTTGGTAGAGAGTTCCAAGCTTTACAAAGTGTTGAAATTATGAAAAGTATCAATACTGATAGCAATTGGGAAAATCGGATAAACTAACCCGTTTTATCGGACTGAAATTGCCCTCTCCGAATAAGCAAATCTATGTTGCATCACAAGAGGTTAAACAATGATGACGTTGAGGAATATTGGATGTGAATAGTTCCCACGGAGATGAGTTGGTTTGCAGCGACAAACAGGGTTTGGGTAATACGTTTTTTATAAATACACAAAATATATCTCAAAGAGCTCAGAGATTTTCTACTTTGGTGTATATCCGTATTTGTATTTGTATATTTTATTGTTCATTTTTTGGCTGGAATAATATTCTAGTTTTTGGTCAGTGAGCGTGATTAGTTCACACGTGTCGCTTAGGATTTGTGTACTTGAGATTTTGAATTGTAATATAACCAGATTGTCTTGTATTTTCCATCTAGTTGAGGTGTCAATTTGGGGTTCGTTGGGAAAGCATTTTGATACACCATGGTCAATTTCCAAAAGGCCATTTTTATTGAAAGTTTGGATGTCGTCATTTTGACATGGATGTTGGTCTGCAAATAGGTCAGTCAAACCATTAAAAGCTGGGTCTACTGTCCAAGAGGTCAATGTCCATTTGTGGCTAGTGAGAATTTCAAAATTGCTCTTAACGGGTGTGGGGTTGTTGTCTTCGCAGGCACTTAACAACATGCATAGGCCGCCAATTAGGATTGAGAAAGGATATGTTTTCATTTTTCTGATATTGAACTGTTTTAACAAACTTAACAATTAAACTACAATAATCCAATCAACTGATTTGTTGATCAAGAAGTTAGTGGGTTCAACTGTATACGCCTTTTGTATTGCTCGCCATGAAAGCACCGCAATTTTATAATTGTTAGCCCTTGGATAGAATAACGATCCAATTGTCCTCTGTAGCCAATTTTACCCCTTCTTTCGAGGCTTGTTCCATAACTACTTTGGCCCACACTTTTGCTTGATTTAGATCTGATAGCTTCACCGCGATTTGAACTTGATGCTTGGCGCGCTGGAAGTTGACTTCCTTTTTTAGTTCCCTGCTGTTCCAAAGGTTCGCTTGCTTGAAATGGGATTCTGTTTTGCCATTCTCGATAAGGAATTCAACCAATTTGTCGGATGTATGGTCGTATACGAAGCTATCGTACTGTAACGCAAGCTGAATGATGCTATCAACCTCAACTTTGTTTTCGAAATAGAACAATTGAACATGGAATAATTCCCAAGCGTTTTCAGGGAATAACGATGCATAGCGATTGATGTATCCGCTCGCTTTTACCCAATTTTTATCTTGAGTTTGACGATAGCCTTTCCAATTGATAGAAGTTTCTATCACATCCTTACTTATGTCCACGCCGTAATTGGCATCAAGCCAAGACCTGTCTTGAATCATCTTTTCCAATAACTCATCAGGCACATCGCTGGGGTAGAATCTGCAAATGTTGAAATCTGTGAACTTCTTATAATCGCATTGGGCAAAGAACTGACTCAATTCCTCTTCGCTAGGCGCGCTCTTTTTGAATTGAGCTTTGAGCTCCCTTTGAACGAATGCTGGCCACTCGAATTTTAATCCTGATGGAATGCCAGGTCTGGGGATTGGAACCTTGTCGACGCTGTCTTTAATGTACTGGATCCAGTATTCCTTGGGCATGGATCCAGCCCAAGTTTCCAGGAATTCGCCTTGGGGAGTAAAGAATAGGAAGGAAGGGTATGATGCAATGCCGAATTTCAATTTCAATAACTGTCCGATGGAATCTTTTTCCGCATCCAACATGTAGGAATTTAGCTTGGGATTCATCAGCGCCAAGATCTCAGAATCCCTGAACTGGTTTTTGTCCATGACTTTGCACCAGTAGCACCATTCGGTAGACAAATCCACCATGATGTATTTATTGTCCGCGGTGGCCTTTGCTACGATATCGTCCCAGTTGTTGAACCCAGGAAAAGCGTGGGTTTTGGTGGTGTCAATTTGTGAATATCCCGCCGCGGATAAACAGATTATGCTCAAAAGGAAAGTGTAAAAATGCTTCACACCGCGAATTAAAGTAAAAAAAATAACTTAAAAATGATAGAAATCTATCAATATTATTTGATCAAAATAGATTATGCAGAATGAAAATAGGGTAGTGCTATTTTTCCTTTTGCGCCATTTCATCGGCTTCCCACTTTTTGAATTTTTTCAATGCCTGAATTATTGTGACTTCCAATAAATAGAAAAAAAGTACAAAACCCAAGAACCGCTGAATCAACAGCAAAAAGCGGACATAAGTGTTAATGAATAAAGTGATACTTTTAAACCATAAATTGCTTACAATGAAAGAAAAAGAACCACAAAATGCGAAGGGTGGTATTATCAATCGCTTTATGAATCTATTTTTTTCACTGAACGAGGCAACTATTTGTGCTAAGTTGCATTATCTGTTTATATGCGCCAAGTGCAACTTCACGAAATCATCGCCTGCCAATCCCAAAAATCGGATGTTGTAGGGGATGTATTTCAGCGATTACATCCTTCTTTGGTGAGCTTGAGTTACCGCTATTTGGGTAATTCTGAAGATGCCCAAGACGTGGTGATGGTGTCGTGGATGAAGGTACTTGAGCGATTGTCGACTTTTCAATATCAACACCCATTGAGCTTTTACGCATGGATCAAGAAAATCTGTGTCAATGAATGCCTCGGGATTCTGCGTATGCGAAACAATTTCAATTTGCAATCGCTACAAGATCTGTCTGAAGAGGAGGAGCCTTGGTCTGAGGATTTTTCTCATATCGATGCGATCACTTTGTTGCGATGGGTATCGGATCTACCGGAGGGCTATCGCACTGTATTCAATTTGTTCGCGGTGGAAGGGTTTTCACATGCCGAGATTGCCCAAATGCTTGAAATTTCTGAGTCTACCAGTAAATCACAATATCGCAAGGCGAGGCTGCGCTTGGTGAAAGTACTTGACGCACAAAATAATCGTTCAAAATCCTATGAGAAATAAGCAAGAATTCGCACATTTGGAGGCGCTTGAGCAGTATCCTGAAGGTTTTCAAGACAACGTGAAAACGCAGCGGAAGTTGGTGCAAAATGCAGTAGGGCGATTTCAGTTGTCCAGCAAAAATTCAAACACTTATCGGTCTGTATTGCTGGGACTTTTCCTCAAAAAAAAGGTCGCAGCCATCCTCATATTGTTGGTATCGGTGAGTAGTGTTTATTGGTGGGCTCTGCAGCAACGAAAGCATCAATCGCCGAGCATTTCGGCCAGTGCAAATGTTCGACAAAAGACGTTGAAGCCCGTGATGCAAAGCCGCGTAGCGCAATCGCAAAAGTCGAGAGGCCTGCCGAAAGGCATCCGCCATCATGCCAAGGCCAAGCATGTTCGGCAAATACCGCAAGAATTACCCGCAGCGGATGGGTTTCTGAATGCCAACCTGGATACCCAAACAACCCAAGGGCCTCGGATGAGTGAATCCATTGCTGTGTCAAAGCCGCCATTGTTTGAGAAAAAGCAGCGCTTCAAGCAATTTGAATTTCAGCCTAAGAAACCGTCTGTACAGGCAAAGAAATCACCCCCAAACATTGAATTTTTCGTGTTTCGCGATGGTCAGTTTAAAATCGTAGCCAGTCCAAATCAACAACAATTTATCCAATATATAAAACCCCAGTAAAACATGAAATTAAAACACATATTTCTCGTGGTTGCGACCTGTGCATTGGCCAGTGTTGCTTCGGCTCAAAAGTTTGAAATGAAATCACTGAAAGCCGCAGCGAGCTGGGGGATTGGTGGAATGGATCGCGTAAAATTCGAATCACATTCTTTCGATAATATTCTAAGATATGATTCGTTCATTCCTGTTTTGAAGCAGTTTATGTCGGATGTTGAATCGGGTGGGATTGTGATCGATTCACTGTCGTCACCGGTAAAAATTCACTATATGATTTTTCCAAATGATCAGCGAAAACTCACCGTTGAAAATCCGGAATTTTTGGCGGCTGGTTTTGACCTTCAAGAGGAATTAGATAAAAATAGAGATAGTTTGGCCAATAATGTTATTTATCTGTACGATGATCGATACAAGATGAAATTGTCGATCTATTTGGAGCAGCCCGGCCATGCATACAAATTACAAAAGATGGTTGAACGCTGGGATTTGAGTGCACAAACTTTGGAGACTGATATTGTAGGTGATTTAGATTCGATTAGACCACCACTTTCTGCTTCAAGTTCTATTTTTAATTTTGATTATCGTGTTTTTAAGAAACTAATGAGAAATACCTATCTACAAGCTTCCAAGGGCGAATTTTTCACAAAGCCTCGAGTGTTGCAGTATGCATTTGCGTATAATTTGGTCATTAATAATGACGACACACTGTCGGTTGCTAGTTTGGCTGTAACATCAAGTGACCGGGGTTTATCGGATTTGTATTCATCCGTGGGTTTTTTGGGTAACAATGTGTGTACGCAAATCGGCTGCAGGATTCCACTTTCGGTCAAGTATAAAATGGATTTGCCAGTGAAAGTATTTTATTTCAATTTGGGTAGTACACTGTATTCTGTTTCGGGTGAAAATAATTCGGCGATGAAAAAGACTCAGTTGGAAATAAAAGGATTTTATGAGGGATTGTTGGGCTTTAGGACTATGAATACTTCGCCCGATTTAAAAGCTGTGAAGGATTATAGAGTCAAGGGCATTGAGTTGGGTGGATTTCTTTCCGATAGAGATGGCGCGTTGTTGCCACATGCCGGCCTGGTATTGAAATCATACAAACAATTGGGAAATGTGCGATTCACCTCTGGTATTTATACAGGGAAAACAACCACTGGTTCTCCTCGCTCGATACAATCTGCATTACTGTTCACGATAGAAGTGTTTGATTTGTTTTGAGTGGGTCTATCTACTTCAAGGATAATGAAAGCCATATTTTAAATCATTAATTGTTTGATTTAAAAGCGATTCATTGTAAATTGCAATGACAATATTGGAAATGTTTTATGCAACTATTGAAATATTTAACGTCTTAATCGTATGATCAAACAACTACGCACTTTTTGGATTTGGATTTTTATGCTTTGTGTCCAGCAAGGGTTTTCACAATCTAATGGAGGATACACTGTGGGTGGCTGGGTTGAAGTTACACCTTTAGGAAATGGGAAATATCAGGTTGATTGCCAATTGCTAACCACCGTGTCGGGTGCATTGTCTAGTGCAAAAAACCACCAACAAAGGGTTATGCTGGACAGTTCCGTTGAATTACGCATTTATGATTCTGCCCAGAACTATGTTAATATCACCTCAAAATTGTTAGATGGCTGTTTTTATACCCAAAAAGATACCGCAAACAAGTTGATGACGACAAAACAAGTGGTTTGGAACGTTCACTATAAAAATACCTTCAGATGTACGGTTGATTTGAATTCGAATTACATTAAGTCGAAAATAAATGTAAATTCCCCTTTTTTAGAATTTTATTGTAATTACACTGGAGGTATTTTGGGTGCTTATTCAATGGTTAAAACTTTCAGTATGCAATGGAATTACGAAAACCCCATTTCTCGGACCCGGGTCTATTTGAAAGAGCTTCCAACTAATGAGAAAAGCCTAGTGTTTTCCCATGTGGGATTTACGAAATTGCTTGACTACAACTTGAATACTTACAGGGCTGTGAATTATATGAATCATGGTGCCTATGGCAAATACGGTGATTCTGTGGTGATGGAGTTGGTAAAACCCGAAGAAATCCCAGGGAAAACCAATGCCTACGAAAAGGGGTATTCAGCTGCCGCCCCTTTCTATGCATACTGTTTGGATAGTTCAAATACCTGTACCCCCAAACCCAATGCTACCCCGCCACAAGGTTTTTATTTCAACCCCGCCAATGGAGATTTTGTATTCACGTCAGCACGTGAAAGACAATTGGGTCGGTATGCGATGAAAGCCCATCATTACAGAAAAAATGCATCTGGACAGTGGCGGTATTTGGGATATACCGAGTTGCATCATGCAATGCACTCTGCTCATGATGTTATGTACATGGACAAATCAGATCTAACCTTATTTCCCACATTCGTGATGCCAGCATCCATCGATTTATGCGAGGGAGATGAATCCACCACAAGCATCAAAACCCAAGTAACTCAACTGCTGAATAAATACACCGCCTCCGTGGATGGCAACTTTCCAGATGCTTCAGTAACTACAGACTACAGTACCGGCAATTCAACGCCAACATTCAAGATCAAAGTGGTAGCGCGTTCGGGCGATTATTCTCCAACCCCAGGCATTGTGACTTTGCGTGTGCATGCCGATTCTAACTGGACCCGCGGCGAAGCGGCTCGTTCGGTGCCAGTGTATGTGCACAAACCCATTGTTCCGGTCATTTCTGTAAAGGCCAATGGTTGCAACAACCTCAAAGGTATACTCAAGTCCGTAAATACCGATGTGCCAGTGAAAGTCACCTGGACCATCCACGAGAAATTACCCTCTGCACCTGCCATCTTCACCAGCACCGCCAAAGAGTTGGTATACTCAGGCTTGCTCCCCGAGAAATACTTTATCAAGTGCTTCGTGATGCCTGTTGCAGCAACCTGCAAATGCACCGGCAAAACGGTGATCGACTCGCTGGATATGAAAAAATTGTGGCCAGGCTTGGACTTTGGTCTTAACCGCAATACCGTTTGCCTTAAGGATTCTTCCAAAGTATACTTTGCGAGCAACGTCAAGAATTTCAAATCAAAAGTCTATTGCAGCTGGGAAGTGAACGGACAGGCGATGTTCGGACTCAAAGACACCCTTTCGATGAACTTTACGGGCGCCACAACACTGAAACTAACCCTGCGCGACGATTCTGGTTGTATGTCGTCCAAGACCTTTGTTCTGCCCGTTGATACGATTTACAGCTTGCAGCAAGCGAGTAGTTTGTCGCACTGCGGACCTGATACGCTGACATTGGCGGCGACATCTACTTTTTCCAGCAATTATTGGATGGGCCAATATTCGGTGATTGATGGCAGTGGAAGCACGATTTACACAGTGCGCGACAGT
>CAJBVU010000139.1 GCA_903959115.1 uncultured Bacteroidota bacterium | reverse complement strand
TTTTGCAGCGCACAAGGCCGTTGGTGAGAGCGTAGATCAACCATTAATGTACTATCACAACAATGTTGTTGGGTTGGTTTCATTGTTGGAAGTGATGAAGCAAGCGGAATGCAAAAAATTGGTATTCAGCAGCAGCTGTACAGTTTATGGTGAGCCAGAGCAAGTTCCGGTTAAGGAATCAACACCCACAAGGCCTGCGGCAAGTCCTTATGGAGCCACAAAACAGATGGGCGAGGTGATCTTAAAAGACAATAATTGGTTTGAGGTTCAGTGTTTAAGATATTTTAATCCCGTTGGGGCCCATGAGTCTTCATTGATTGGAGAATTGCCATTGGGTGTGCCGAATAATTTGATTCCTTATTTAACACAAACTGTGGCGGGGATTCGACCTCAACTAACAGTTCATGGAGGAGATTACAATACGCCAGATGGGACGTGTATTCGGGATTATATTCATGTGATGGATTTGGCGGATGCTCACGTTGCGGCAATTGGTAGATTGTTTTCTAATGCTATGGAGCATAAGATAGAAATTGGTGATCCAAGCCTTGGTAATTTTGAGGTTTTTAATATTGGTACAGGACACGGATATTCAGTATTAGAAGTTATATCTGCTTTTGAATCAGCAACCTGCGAGAAGGTTCCGCATATCATTGGGCCTCGCAGAAATGGCGATGTGGTGGCGGTTTGGGCCGAAACCACCAAAGTCAATGAAGTCTTGGGATGGAAAGCAAGTCGTAACCTTGAAACCATGATGCGCGATGCGTGGAATTGGCAAAAGGCAACTAGTTGAGGGGTTAGTTGGTGGTAATGGCTCGTTTCTACATACCAGAATATCTGGTTGAGCGCCAATCAATTATTCTACTATCACACCAATATCACCGAGAGTTTTTGCCCTTACCCAGATGGCATCTGTCTGTAGACTCCAATCAACCAATTCTAGCGACTTTAACTTTCCCTGTGTTTTGATGCCATTGGCGATTGTTTGATTGAGTGATTCATTGATTGACTTTTTGGTAAGTGTAACGAGGTCGCTCATATCAAAAACCATCTGCGACTCCAGTTTTTTTCTGATGGTTTCATCAAGAAGCCACTTTGCGGTTTTTATCAATACATTTTTTGTTCTGAGGTCGTATTCTACGTTCTTTAAGGTGAGAACATTTTTTGAATTATCAAAATGGGGCGAGCCCAATAAATAGAATACCCCCCTTTTTGTTCCCTCAAATTCTAGTTCGATACCGAGTTTTTCGGCAGCAGGAAACAATCGCAACGCAGTAATGTTGATTTTGTCTTTTCCCATCGCAAAACTCTCAGTTTTCATCATATCAAAGAGTTGCCTGGAAAGGCTATCATAATCTAATCGAAGGTCTGTATACACCTCAAAACCGCTTCCCTTTTTATGCGGACTCAAATTGGGTAAAGGTGTGTTTGGTTTTTTCCAGGGACTACTTTGAATGGAAGGTGTAGCAGTAATACCTATGTTGAAATTAAGAACAGAACCTGTCATGTTGATTTCGCTCACACTTAAACTCTGTGGTTGAAATCTGAGGTAACCGGTATAAGGGATTCGAATATCATCTTGAACTGCTTTCCAAATCGGTAAAATATAGGGTTTCAGATCTTGTTTTGCGATTTCCGAATCGATGATTTTTGCAAATTTGTTCAATTCGGGTTTGAGCTGCTTAACCAAAATAT
Organism: uncultured Bacteroidota bacterium; assembly: GCA_903959115.1. Taxonomy (GTDB): domain Bacteria; phylum Bacteroidota; class Bacteroidia; order NS11-12g; family UBA955; genus UBA955. Next base: position 1,529 of record CAJBVU010000139.1, on the reverse strand, counting down.
CATTGATATTAATATTTGCAAATGTGACTCTACAGGGGTCGATTGGAATAAGGTCTGTAAAGCTAGTGCTTGACTTGATGTGATAGTTTGATGTGAGTTCTATATCGCTTTGAAGTTTGACTTTCGCTTTTCTCAATGTTTCATCACCCCATCCGCAACTGAATGGGATTGGCGGAGTTACGCAATTGTCAAACACACAGGCCGCACAATATTCACCAGAAAAACCATAGGCGATGTCCAAGCCAAGAAACACGGTTTTGCCTTTGCCTGTTAATTGAATGGGCTCTCTTTTTAATTTGTATTGGTACCTTAAACCTGAGCATGGACGGTCGGAGCCGTTAAAGTCCTTATCAAATGATTGATCTGCTAATTTAATGTAAGATTTTAGGTCGACTTTAATCGGGATGTTAATTGTAGATGCAACGGTTGGCAGCGGTGCAACGGGTACTACCTGGTTGGCGGTTGTTGGCGCTTCGGGCTTGATACTTCCACAAGCGGAAAAGACACTAACAAGTGCTGTTAGTCCGAAGAATTTTAAACTTTGACTCATCATGGGTGTGCAATGGCGATGGGCATGGATTTAAATCCAAATTCACCTTGCAATTTTAATACATAAAGCCCTGATGTAAAAGGCCGTGTATCAATATCAAATTGATTTGAAACAACTTTACCGTCAGAAATAATCTTACCATTCATATCATACAAATCCCAAGTTTGGTAACTCATTGCATTGTTGATGGTGATATGGTCATTTGTAGGCACAGGATAGGCCACAACGGAATGCAGAAATACAGTTTCCCTGCCGACTTTTTGGTCAACAAGAAGAACATATCGCAACGTATCATTTTTAGCATTACCATCAACGCTGATTGATGCAAAGGCTTCCAGCACATAGGCGCCAGGGCTGCTAAATTTAAATCCCTTTAAAGAACTCAACCAAACGGTATCAAGGGGAGTTATTTTGCTTACGAGCAAGGTATCGGCAAACACAATGGCTTTGCTGGGTTGCTGAACAATACGGTATCGAATAAGTGTGTTTTGGGTAGTGCTACCTGCTCCAATGTTTGCAATTTGAATCTTGGGAAAACGCAAGGAGTCATTTTCTACAATTTTATCATTGGACCCTGGTTGTTTGGCCGACAACAGTGATAAATCTCTTGTGATATTCACGGCAACGGGAATAACCATTGAGTCGTTAAAGATATTTTGATCTTCAAAGGAGGAGGTAAAAATCCGAATTTCGGCGATTCCCACTTTGCTAAATTTGTGCTGCAAATCAAAGGTTACAGTATCCACGCCTTTGCTTTCAAGTTGGGTGACTTTGGATATATAGGCTGTTCTGGTTGTCCCCTCGAAAATCGAAACATTTACGAGTACTTTTCTGATGGAATCGATGCCTTGGTTTTTTACTGTTATTGTTGCAGTGAATAGGGAATCAACCAAATCAAATTGATTGGTATCGGGCGAAAGCGTTGCGGCAAATGGGTAAGCATCTTTTCCCACTACTGCGGAAAAGGAAATTCGAGCAG
>CAJBVU010000138.1 GCA_903959115.1 uncultured Bacteroidota bacterium | reverse complement strand
GCGACGAAGAGGAAGAGCGATTGAAGGCCTTAGCATCCAAGGTGGACGAGTATTTTAAAACCAAAGAGGTCTTTCTAAATTCACAATTGACCGCTGAATTGTTAGGCTCTCTAACAGGTCATCCGCACCGCCTGATAGGGCAGGCGATCAAACACACACACGGGATTTCTTTCCGTGATTATTTGAACAATTACCGGATTGCGTACATCGAGGAGAAGTTGAGTGACCCTGCTTATTTGGCCAAATCATCCGTCGAAACGATTGCCGAAGCGTCTGGTTTCGGTTCTCGCCAAAGCTTCTACACCGCCTTCAAGAAAGCCAAAGGCTGCACCCCTAAGGAGTATTTCAACTCTAGAATAGGGTAGATTATTCGTCCAAATTCTGTCAAAGACACTTTTTTTGACAAATCCCCCCACCTTGATTGATTTTATTTGTTTGCCGAATTGTATTATTTCAACATCGGCAGACTGATATATGAAATTACGTTTACCGATTCGCTTTGTTCTAATTATCCTTTTTCAGCTGGTTGCAGCGTTCGCTTACGCGCAATGTAGCCTAAGCGATTATACGTTTTCCAAAACAACGGGAACCTTTACACCGATTTCTGGATCTACTAAGTTACCAGTAGTCGTAGCTGATGATGCTTCGTCTACAGCACAACCCATTGGATTTCAATTTTTCTATGCAGGAAGAGTTTACGACAACTTTTACATGAATAGCAATGGATATGTTGCTTTAGTAAATGGAGTTAACTCACCCTCGCCAGTTGCAGCCAATATTCGTAACACTAATAATTCAAATAACTTTGGAAACAACCCAATCCTTTTTCCTTTGTTTGGCGATCTTTCTGCAGCGACTACGACGACTCCAGCAGGTGATGCGTCCTATATTTTAGAGGGTACCGCGCCTAACCGCGTTTTAACGATTCAATGGTTAAATTGGAAATGGGGTTGGAGTGCCACTGCGCCATCCATTAGTTTTCAAGCCAAAATTTACGAGGGGACAAACAAGATTGAATATGTTTATAAACCCGGATCCGTAGCGCCTAACTTGCCCGTTTCCATTGGTATGTCGGCACCAACGGCTGCGAATGCAGCGTCGTATTTATCTGCGAATACCCTTTCTACAACGGCTACAGTTAGTGGATCTACTTTCACAACGAATATTCAACCTGCTTCTGTTGTAGATGGCTTGACCTATACTTTTACCCCACCGGTACATGCCGTAACGATTACGCAACAACCCTCGGCTGGGGCTGTATTTAATTCTGGGGATTCACCTATAACCATTACTGCAGCTGCGACCGCTTCTTCTGCGCTTAGTTATCAATGGCAACAGAGTGCAGATAATGGTATAACCTGGACGAATGTTTCTAACAACTCAACCTTTTCTAATGCGACTACGGCCAGTTTATCAATTACTAATCCGGCGTCTACTTTACACAAATATTTGTATCGTTGTCAAATAACCGCGGCCTCAAGCTCTTGTCCCAATTATACTTCTAATTTCACTTTAGGAATCTATCAAGGCTATACTGTCATCAATGACCTTGGCGGTGTTGCTCAGTCTCCACTCAATGATTTGAGAATTAGTATCGGTGCCGGTGGACAAATTCAAGTAAAAAGAAACAGCCAAAATCAGGTTTTTGATCCAGCTTATGCTAATGCAGCGACAACTCCTGTTACTCGGTTATTTAACGGAGTTTTCTTGACCGTTGGAACTACCGTTTTTGGGCCATCGAATACACCTGCTACCAATGCTACAACGGTTACCCCTTTCGTGACGGTTTCACATACAGGAGGAAGTATGACTGGGGATGGAAGAGATGTTTTAGTATTAAAAGCCACCAAAGCGTCAAAAGATTATTTGATAACATTGACCTATGATTATGTATATCCGAATTCGTATTTCAATATTCAATACAAGGTCGATGTGCCGGCAGGAAATACAGAACGGGTTAAAATATACCATTTAATAGACACGTATTTACAG
>CAJBVU010000137.1 GCA_903959115.1 uncultured Bacteroidota bacterium | reverse complement strand
TCGGTGTAACGAAGGAAGTACCAACTACTACCTGCCCAACCTGGCATTGTATCTGTTTCGCGTTTGCCTTGAGCGGTGTTTACCCAATCAGAAACGGCCGACAGTGGACTTTCACCATTGCCAGAGGGTTTATAAGTTTCAACTTGGGGTAATTCCACGGGAAGTTGATTTTCGAGCTGGGGAATCCCCTGGCTATCGTAAGTAATGGGGAAGGGTTCTCCCCAATAACGCTGTCGTCCAAAACCCGCCTCGCGAAGTTTGTAATTCACTTTGGACTGACCCCAACCGGCTTTTTCTACTTTGTTGATGGCGGCTTGAATGGCTTCTTTTACTGTTAAACCATCCAAAAATCCTGAGTTAAAGCAGATGCCTTCTTTTGCGCTGAAGGATTCGGTGAGGGGCAATTCAAGTTCGGTATTCGCGGGTTTGATAACGGGAATGATGGATAGGTTAAAGGCTTTGGCGAAAGCAAAATCTCTATCGTCGTGTGCGGGAACGGCCATAATGACGCCGGTGCCATAATTTGCCAAAACATAATCGCTCACCCAAATCGGAATAGGCTCACCGGTAAATGGATTGATGGCTTCCAAACCTGTGAATACGCCTGTTTTTGTGGTATCGGCCATTCGATCGATTTCACTGCGATTTTTTGCTTTGTTTGCATATTCTTGAACTGCGGGCCACTGGGCATCGCTGCAGAATTCCTTCAGATTTTCAAGTTCTGGTGCCACCACCATAAAGGTTGCACCGAAGATAGTATCGGGACGTGTGGTGAAAACTTTGAGTGTTTTTAGGGTTCCACGAACAACGAAATCAATTTCAGCGCCTTGACTTCTGCCGATCCAATTTTTTTGAATTTCTTTGATTGCATCGCTCCATTGAATGCGTTCGAGTCCTTCTATGAGTCGATCTGCATACGCTGTAATCCGCAAGCTCCACTGCTTCATTTTTTTGCGAATCACGGGATAGCCACCGCGTTCACTCAGACCATTGATTACCTCTTCATTGGCTAGCACTGTGCCCATCGCTTCGCACCAATTTACAGTGGTTTCGTCGATGAAAGCCAATCTGAATTGATTTAGAATATTGTGTTTCTGCACGGGTGAAAATCCTTGCCAATCTTGGGCTGAGAATTCTGTTATTTTGCCACCATGTGCGTTGTGGTTTGCCGATCCGATTGCAGAAAAATGTTCTTCGAGAGTGGAAAGGGGTTCTGCTTTTTGTGCAGATTTATTGTACCAATGATTAAAGAAAAGCGAAAAAATCCACTGGGTGAATTGGTAATAATTTGGGTCGCAGGTTTTTACTTGTCGATCCCAATCGTATGAAAAGCCCATAATATTGAGCTGTTCACGAAATCTTTTTATATTTTGTTCTGTTGTTACCGATGGATGCTGTCCAGTTTGGATGGCGTATTGTTCGGCGGGTAATCCAAATGCGTCGTAGCCCATGGGATGCAACACATTAAAACCGTTTAATCTTTTGTATCTCGAAACGATATCACTGGCGATGTAACCGAGGGGGTGACCTACGTGCAATCCACTTCCTGAAGGGTAAGGAAACATGTCGAGCGCATAGTATTTAGGCTTGCTGGGATCAATTTGTACGGAGTACAATTTACTATTTTCCCATGCGAATTGCCATTTTTTTTCGATTTCTGTGAAGGAGTATTGAGCTGACATAAAGGTTGCGGGTGCGAAAATACAATAGATGGAGGTTTTTTAACGACCTTTGCGGTTCATGGCCGATAGCAATTTTATTGATTACGTGAAGATTTGCTGCCGAAGTGGTAGTGGCGGACCTGGAAGCAGGCATTATAATCGTACCAAAATGAATCCTCGCGGGGGTCCGGATGGGGGCGATGGAGGAAAGGGTGGTGACATTATTCTTCAGGGTAATGCGCAGCTCTGGACATTGATTCACTTGAAATATAGGAAGCACGTGATGGCCACTGATGGTATTGCGGGCAGTGAGAATCGCAGTTCTGGGGCCTATGGAGAATCAGTTATTCTGGAAGTTCCTTTGGGCACAGTTGCTAAGGATGCTGAGACGGGTGAGGTTTTATTTGAGATCACGGAAGACGGCGAAAAAAAGGTTTTGGTTCCGGGTGGTAGAGGTGGTTTGGGTAACTGGCATTTTGCCAATAGTGTAAACCAGTCACCTCAATATGCGCAACCGGGAGAGACGGGAATAGAACAATGGATCGTATTGGAGTTGAAGGTGTTGGCGGATGTAGGATTGGTAGGGTTTCCGAATGCTGGAAAGAGTACTTTCTTAAGTGTTATTTCTGCGGCGAAGCCTGAAATTGCTGATTATGCGTTTACTACGTTGGTGCCTAATTTGGGTGTAGTAAATTACCGCGATTATCGAAGTTTCATCGTAGCTGATATTCCTGGAATCATCGAAGGGGCGAGTGAGGGAAAAGGATTGGGTCATCGGTTTTTGCGTCACATTGAACGAAATGCGGCGTTGTTATTTTTGATTCCTGCCGACAGTGCGGACCACAAAAAAGAGTTTTTAACTTTGTTGAGTGAGTTGGAAAAATTCAATCCGGAACTGCTTGTAAAACAGCGTATTGTGGCCATAAGTAAGGCGGATATGTTGGATGATGAATTGAAGGACGAAATCAGAAAACAAATGAAAGGAATGGAAGTGATGTTTTTTAGCTCGGTAACCGAGCAGGGCGTTGGAGAATTGATAGATGTTTTATGGGCAACTGTATCTGCGGATGTCTAAGAATTTTGATAAGGAGTTTGTATTTTTGAAGATTATAGAAATAATATAGATTATGAAAAAAATTGTTGGATTGTTTGTTGGGGGTTGTTTGGTACTGAGTTCAGTATCTGCCCAGAACGAAAAGATGATACAAGATAAACCTGGTGATGTTAACTTATCTGTTCAAGTTCCAAAACCGTTTGTGTTTAGTATCAACCAAGACAAGGTATATGCTGATGAATTCGAACGTCAGTTCCTCAAGAATATCAATTTAAAGGAGGATCCCATTTCAGCGAAAGACATTCGCAGTTATTTGGATTTATATATCAAATTCAAGTTGAAGGTTCAGGATGCCAAAGATGCGGGATTGGACACGGCTACGGCTTATGTTCAGGAGTTGCAAATGTATCGGGATCAGTTGGCCAGAAATTATTTGTACGATCGTGCTGTTACGGAATCTTTGATAAAGGAGGCTTATGACCGTTTAAAGTATGAGGTTAGAGTGTCGCACATTTTGGTTTTGGTATCGCCTGATGCCTCAGAGGCGGACAAGAAGAAGGCGTTGGATAAAATTGAGGAAATGCATCAAAAATTGATGCGCAATCCTACGGCGGAAAATTTTGGAGATATGGCGCGTAACGAATCAGAAGACGCTGGCACCAAAAGCAGTGGTGGTGATTTGGGTTACATGACGGCCTTGCAGGTGGTGTATGAATTTGAAAATCAAGCATATAATACCCCGGTAGGTGGAATTTCTCCGGTGTTTAAAACGGAATTCGGTTATCATATTTTGTTGGTTACGGATAAGAGGGCGAATCGTGGCGACATCAAAGTGAATCATATTTTGGTGCGCGTGTTGAACAAAGATGAAAACAGCGACACTGAAGCGAGAAAGAAGATTGATGAGATAGCGGCGAATATGGTGGCGGGCAAGGAAACCTTTGAGAACATGGCAAAAACCTACAGCGAGGATTATAATAGTCGTTACAACGGTGGTGCGATGGACTACATCAACACCGCACAATTTGTGGGTGACATCGACAGACAATATTGGGCAGATCAGGCGTTTACATTGAAGAAGGATGGCGATATTACTGCACCATTCAGAACCAATTATGGCTGGCATTTGCTTCAGCGAGTGAATGTTCGTCCTTTGAAATCATTTGATGACAAAGAGATGCATTCTATGTTGAAGATGGAGGTGCAGAAGAATCAGCGCTCGCAAACATCGGTAGATTCATTGGTTGTTAAGATCAAAAATGAAAATGGATTTACAATGAATCAGAAGGCTGTGTCTGCGTTGCTCGGTTATTTGGACAGCAATTTTATGAAGGGCAAGTTTGATGAGATGTCTATCCCTGAAATGCATGTTGTAGTTTCAGGCCCTGCAAAAAAGCCAGTGAAAACAGAATACAATTTGCGTAAAATGGAAGTATTTCATTTGGCTGACCAGTCTTACTCAGTGGGTGATTTGTGCACTCAACTAACCTACAATAGCAAGGCTATTCAAGGAACCAAAAAAGAAGGATTAGACCGTTTGATAAATGCTTGGATCGACAAAACTTGTGTTGAATATCAAGATGAACATTTGGAAGAGAAGTCGGTTGAATTCCGCGATATTTATCAAGAGTACAAAGAAGGCATTTTGATGTTTAACCGAATGCAGCAATTGGTTTGGGATAAAGCCAACAATGATTCAGCAGGTTTGGCAACGTTTTTTGCAGCCCATCAAGGTGAGTACAATTGGGGTGATCGATTTGATGTAGAAGTATTCTTCTGCAACGATGCTAAGATGATGAAAACGGTGTCAAAAGAAGTGAAGAAAGGCATTTCAACAGATAGTATTCGTCGTGAACACACAAAGAGAAACGTGTTGGATTATGCCTACAAAACAGGTAAATACGAAATGGGTGATACGTTTTTGTTCGCTCCATCTCGTGTGCTAAATATGTTGTTCGATGATGCAAAATCTGCAAAACCAAAATATCGCAAGCCAGGAATTTACAGCATTGGGCCTGTAGGTGACGACTTTGTTGTTGTTAAGGTGAAGGCATTTTTGCCTGCTGGGCCTAAAACATTGGATGAAACGCGTGGACCGGTTGCTTCTAAATACCAAGAGCAGTTGGAACGTGAATGGATTGAGACCCTAAAAATGAAATATCCGGTTACAGTAAATGAATCGGTGATTCAGACAATTGAAGCCAAATTGGTAAATCAGAAATAATACTCGATTTACTGTGCAAAACTTGAAAGGTATATTGGTTGGTCTTTGCATTTTTATTGCATCGCCTTCGCAGGCTCAAATAAAAACATCGGGCCCATTATTGCCGCCTAAATACGTGGATGGTGTATTGGTTGTTGTGGGCAATAAAGTGATTTTGCGGAGTGAATTGGAGGAGAATAAAATGCAAATGGAGATGGATATGCGTGGCAAAGACCCGCAAGATATCGAATGCATGGTGCTTGAACAGCTGATTGTAAACAAGTTGTTGCTGCATCAGGCTGAGATTGATAGTTTGCCAGTATCCGACGAGGAAATAGAATACACCATAGATAACAGATTGCGTTATTATAGGTCTAAGATTGGGAGTACCGAGCAATTGGAAAAGTATTTGGGCAAATCAATTGCGGTGTGGAAAGAGGAGATTCGTCCACTCATGAGGGAAGAATTGATGGTTAACGCCATGCGAAATAGCATTTTGCGTGATGTTAAAATCTCACCTCAGCAGGTAAAGGCCTTTTATGATTCAATTCCAATGGATAGTTTACCAGTGATTCCCACTGAGGTTGAAGTTGCCCAGTTGATTGTGATTCCTCCGGTGAGTTTGGAGTCGAAAGAATTTGCTAGGGAACAGTTGGAATCCGTTCGTAAGCGTATTGTGCGTGGTGAGAGTTTCGAAAAATTGGCACGTGCATATAGCATGGACCCAGGCTCCAAAGTTCAAGGCGGATTGCTTCCAGAATTTGGTAGAGGGGAAATGGCATCTGAGTTTGAACGGATAGCGTTCAAGTTGAAACCAGATAGTTTGAGTCAAATTTTTGAAACGGAATTTGGTTATCATATCATGAGGGTGTCTAAACGTAGAGGGGAAAGGGTGGTTGCCTCCCATATTCTAATCCGTGCGGAGAACACAAACGACGATATCACACGGGCATTATACAAGATAGACTCAGCTTATAATTTGTTGGTTGAAAATAAAATGCAATGGTGCGATGCGGTGAAAAAATATGCTACAGCAGGTGATAGATTTATGGCTTACGACAAAGGGTCGTGTGGCTATTTCACAGATATGCGCAGTGGCATGCAAACGTTGCAATTTGAAAGTTTGTCACCCGATGTGAGAAAAATTGCCGAAAAAATGAAACCAGGGGAGGTATCACAGCCGGCATTAATTAATACGGAAGATGGTAGGCCAGCATATCGTATGATTTATGTACACTCAGTGACACCGCCACATACTGCCAATTTGATTCAGGATTACAGTAAAATTCAAATGCAGGCGGACAATAAGAAAAAGTTTGAGACCCTTCAAAAATGGGTTAAAGTGCATAGAAACAATAACTATATCCGTTTCAAGGGTAGAACATTTGATTGTGAAAATTTGAAATCTTGGGAACATGAGTGACATCGTTTCAACGGCAAAGGATTTTTCTACCAAAGTATTGGCTTTGCGTGCCGAAATCGGCAAAGTAGTTGTGGGTCAGCATGAGGTAATAGATGCCTTAATCAATGCAGTGTTTTGTCATGGCCACGTTTTGATGGTTGGTGTGCCCGGTCTGGCTAAAACCTTGCTCGTAAAGACACTTTCAGAAACCATGGATTTGTCGTTCAACCGGATTCAGTTCACCCCCGATTTGATGCCATCTGACATTGTAGGAAGCGAGATTTTGGACGATGCAAGACAGTTTCATTTTGTAAAGGGTCCCATTTTTTCCAATATTATTTTGGCTGATGAGATCAATCGTACACCCCCAAAAACTCAGGCTGCTTTGTTAGAGGCGATGCAGGAGCGACAGGTTACTGCGGGCGGACAAAGATATCAATTGGAGGAGCCATTCTTTGTATTGGCAACCCAGAATCCTATCGAACAAGAAGGTACTTATCCCTTGCCAGAAGCGCAGTTGGATCGTTTTATGTTTCAAGTGATTTTGGACTATCCTGGGTTTGAAGAAGAAGTCAATATTTTAAAACAAACCACGGGTAGTGCGCAGGGAAAAGCGAAGTCGGTGATTTCTGCCCAGCAAATCAAGGAATTTCAGGCTTTGGTTAGAGCGGTTCCCGTTACGGACCATGTTTTTGAACAGGTGGTTACGATGGTTCAGCAAACTCGACCGGGTCTATCGGGATCTCACTCTATGGCAAATCAATATTTGTCGTATGGTGCCGGACCAAGAGCAGGTCAGAATTTGATTTTGGCTGGTAAATGTCACGCGTTGATGAATGGAAAATTTAGTGTGGATCGCGAGGACATCGTTGCCGTATCTAAGTGGGTGCTAAGGCATCGTATCGTAAGAAACTTTAAGGCTGAGGCTGAAGGTGTTTCTTCAGATCAAATTATCGCTGCGATTTGTAATTGATTTTGGGTTTTGCAGTTCCCCAGTTTGAAATTGAAGGGAATATCAAACTAGATTTAGTTAATCTAATGTTATTTAGATTTTTCGCGACATCCTAAGACGGAGCAGATAGGGCATTTTTCAACGATATGACCTCTCGCCGGGCAGTATTCTCGACCCATGAAAATGATTTGAAGGTGGGCTTTATTCCAAAGTCCTTCTGGTATTTGTCGTTTGAGATCTTTTTCGGTCTGTTCCACATTTTTGGCAGGGCTTAAACGCCATCGATATGCTAATCTGTGAATATGGGTATCAACCGGAAAAGCAGGAACGCCAAACGCTTGCGACATCACCACAGAGGCCGTTTTATGTCCAACCGAAGGCATTGCCTCCAACGCTTCAAACGACTGCGGCACGAGCCCTCCGTGTTCTTCCATGATCATTTTGGAGAGTCCATAGATGCCTTTGCTTTTCATTGGCGATAAACCACAGGGCCGAATAATGTTTTGGATTTCTTCCACCGAGAGTTTGAGCATATCGGTTGGATTGTTGGCCTTGGCAAAAAGGAGTGGTGTAATTTGGTTTACGCGTTCATCGGTGCATTGGGCGCTGAGGAGGACAGCAATTAAAAGCGTATAGGGGTCGCTATGATTGAGCGGAATGGGCGTTTCCGGGTATAACTCTTCCAATTTGGAGAGGATAAATTGAACGCGTTCCGACTTATTCATTTTGATTGCTATGGCTAATTTGAAGAATTGGGTGTATTGGTTTATTTAGAAGAATTGATTGTATTCGGCTTCGTATTGGAACGGGGTATTTGCGAATGCTGACGCGAAAGTTTGTGGGGCAATTGGTTGATTTACAGATGCTTGAGATTCGTAAGGGAATTTTTCGATTCCTTGCTCATCGGTGAGAGTAAATTCCGTGATGATGCCTTTTGTTACAACCATATTGAGGTGGTATTTGGAATCTTGTATCGTGATTACCCTTTGATGTTGGTAGGAGGGCGAATATCCAAAGATCCATTCCGGCGATGTAAATTTCTCCGTTTTTATTTGGTTGATTTGATGGTCTTCGTTCGGCTGGATTGAGGAGATCGTTGATTGGGTAATAGTTGAGAGCTTTTGTGCCAATGTGGCTATGGTTTGGTCGATTTGTTGCAGATGCGGAAAGTGATCGCCGAGGTTGGTAACGGAAGATTTGTTGCTTTTTACGGCTTTGTCTTGGTATTGCCCTTCGGAGTGAAGTGCCTTGCCGAGGTTATGGATATTGGCATTTAATAGCAGGGTGCCATGGTGTAAAACGCGTTTTTTTTGTTGGAAGATGTGCTGTGCGTTGCCAGAGAATTTCACTCCGTTAAATAGTAGATCGTCGCGCTCCGAATAGGATGTTTCGATGCCCATTTCTAGCAGTGCTTGGCGGATGGGCTCCAAGAACCGTTTATAGTTTACCGCTTTATCAAGTGTTGTACCGAGGTCTTGGATGAATGAAAAATTGAGGTTGCCAAGGTCGTGGTAGACGGTGCCCCCGCCGCTTACGCGGCGGGCAGGTGCAATGTTTAGCTGCCGACAGGCAGCATAATTGATCTCCGCGCAAATATTCTGATGCTTACCACACACAACCGCACTTTCACTGCGCCATAACATGATCACATTCTCGTCCGTGTGGTGCAAAAAATGGGACTCAGCCGCTAAGTTGTAATAAACGTCGGTTGATTCTGAAACAATGAGGCGCATAGGAATGACAAAAGTCGTTTTGTTTGCCTTAACCCAATGGTTCAGTAGCTGACTTAGATCTACGAAGTTCGAAATTCTGCCCCAAATATACCTTCCTTACCATCTCATCGTTCGCCAATTCCTGGGCTGTTCCGTGTTTTAATAACTTACCTTCAAACAACAAATACGCCCGGTCCGTAATGCTCAACGTTTCCTGTACATTATGGTCGGTGATAAGTATTCCAATATTCTTTTGCTTCAGTTTTGCTACAATTTGCTGTATGTCCTCCACAGCTATCGGGTCGACCCCGGCAAAAGGCTCATCAAGAAGGATGAATTTTGGGTCGGTTGCTAGGGCTCTGGCGATTTCGGTACGACGTCTTTCGCCACCTGAAAGCACTTTTCCCAAGTTTTTTCTCACTTTTCCGAGGCCAAATTCGCTGATTAGCGATTCCAATTTTTCCTCTTGCTCTTTTTTGGAGAGTTTGGTCATTTCGAGGATGGCTTGAATGTTTTCTTCCACGCTCAACTCCCTAAAAACAGAGGCTTCTTGCGGTAGGTAGCCAATACCATGTTGGGCTCGTTTGAACATGGGCCAGGAGCTGATTTCGGTATCTTCAAGGAAGACTTGACCTTCATCGGGGCGAACTAGGCCGACAAACATGTAGAAGGATGTGGTTTTTCCGGCGCCATTGGGGCCTAGTAATCCTACAATTTCGCCTTGGTTAACTTCAACGCTAACATCGTTCACCACGCGTTTTGCGCCGTATTGTTTTACCAAATTCTGTGAACGGAGTTTCATTGTAGCAAATATAGGGCAAAAAATAAAGGGCTTCCGCGCAGCGGAAGCCCTTTATTATCGCTAAAATTATCACTACATTTGTAGCGGCGGTACGGCCAGCTCCCCATTCACTTCCCCAGGGCCGGAAGGCAGCAAGGACAGTGGGTTGTAGCGGCGCGATACCGCCTTTTTTTATTGTAAGGGGTTGATGATCAACCCCATCCCAACAAATTTTATTGTTTAATTATCGCCGAATTAATAGTTTGGCTTCTTGTCGCCACGGCCAGTTCCACCCCAACGTGTGTTGTTGCGATTGCCGTTGCCACCTGATCCACCTTCGTTTGCACCGCGGTATCCGCCGCCTGAAGGACGTTCTGCAGAGGAAGCGCTTCTTTCACGAGGAGCACCACCGCCAAAACTTGGACGATCGCCACCTGCAGTTGCACCTACGCGAGGGGTTCTATCACCACCACCGTAACTGCTTCCGCCGCCACCATAGCTGCTTCCGCCGCTGCGAGATCCACCACCGCCGCCATTAGACGATCCACCACGGTATCCACCACCGCCGCCAGATCCGCCGCGATATCCACCGCCACCAGATCCACCAGATCCACCGCGATAGCCACCACCGCCACCACCGCGATTTCCGCCGCCATAGCCTTTGTGGTAACTTCCGCCGCCACCGCCACCGCCGCCACTACGACGTTGAGGCAATTCGATACGGTAATCATGTTCCATTTCGGTCATGCACTCTTTACCATGAATCCTGAAAATTTGCTCTAACAAATTGGCTTCAGAACGCTCACAGAAAGAAATGGCAATACCTTCGGCACCGGCACGACCAGTACGGCCAATACGGTGAGTGTGGGTATCGGCATCCATAGCGATATCAAAGTTCAATACATAATTTAATTCTTTTACGTCTACACCGCGAGCAGCAACGTCGGTCGCGATCAACAATTTGGCACGTCCACGTTTGAACATATCCAAGTTATTTGAACGCTCACGCTGAGATTTGTCGCCGTGAATCGCAACAGCTGAATAGCCATCGTCTTTCAAGTTCATCACCAATTTATCAGCACCATGTTTGGTTTTGGTAAACACAAGCATTGATTCAATGGCAGGATCCTCTAACATGTCGCGCAACAAAGCGTACTTGTTATTGCGGTCTACACAAAATAACCACTGCGTGATTTTTGGTTTGTCTTCGATGTTTGGAAGAATGTCGATGTGCTCTGGATCAACCAACATCTCTGAAGCCAATTGCTTGATTTCGCGAGGGGCGGTAGCAGAGAACAATAACGTTTGTTTGCGTTCGGCAAGCATCAATTTTCCGATTTCGCGGATATCGGCTACAAAACCCATATCAAGCATACGGTCACACTCATCCAATACAAACGTTTGGATACCAGAAAGATCAATAAAACCTTGTTCGATCAAATCGAGCAAACGACCTGGGGTAGCGATGATGACTTGACAGCCGCGACGAATTTCTTGAACCTGACGCATTTGTGAAACACCACCATAAACTAGAGCGATGCGAAGGTTGGTTCCGCTGGCGTATTTGCGGAAGTTATCAGAAATCTGATGCGCCAATTCACGGGTAGGTGCCAAAACCAAAGCATGTGTTTTGCGTTGGGGGTTGGCCATAATTTGTTGAATGATAGGAATGGCGAACGCTGCAGTTTTACCAGTACCCGTGGGGGCTGTTGCAAAAAGGTCGCTTCCTTTTAAAATGGTTGGGATGGCCAATGCTTGGATTGGCGTTGGGGTGGTGTAGCCCTGTTCTGAAACAGACTTCACCAAGGGGGCGATTAACCCCAATGATTCAAATGATTGCATGTATGTTTTTTAGATTACTGTCTTACGCGAAACACTTCTGAGCTAGTGTTTTTATCGCAAACGCACAATGAAAGTACGTTATTAAAGACTGACTCTAGATGAATTAAGCGGCGCAAAGATACAAAGAAAATGTCAACATTGGTATAGTTCCTAGAATTTAAAGCTATATTGGTCGTATTTTTGAATTTGTATGAGCACGCAGGACATTCAATTCAATAAGAATGAAGATTTGAACAAGC